>NZ_BAAHXB010000150.1:0-12049 GCF_054657215.1 Endothiovibrio diazotrophicus | reverse complement strand
GCTAGGGGCGCTGGAATTTAGGTGCCTTCGTTTGGCATGACGCGGAGCGTCAAAGCAGACGTTTCCACGCAGAGCGTGGAAACGAGTAGAAGCAGAGCGTGGGAACGAGTCGACAGGAAATCGAGCACCGACATCCTCCTGTTGTCACCTGTCACCTGATTCAAATCTTGAATTGCGCGATCAAGCCGTGCAGATGCCCCGCCAGCCGGGTGAGCCGGTCGCTCGATTCGGTGATCCGGTGGGAGGTATCGGCGGTGTGGTCGACCACCTGGCTGACGTTGACCACGTTGCGGTTGATCTCCTCGGCCACTGCCGACTGCTCTTCGGCGGCGCTGGCGATCTGGGTGTTCATGTCGTTGATCCGGCCCACCGCCTGGATGATGGTGCCGAGCGATTCGCCGGTGGCGGCGGCCTGTTGGACCCCGCGGCCGGCGCCCTGGCGACTCTGTTCCATCACCGATACCGCGCCGCGCGCCCGCTCCTGCAACTGCTCGATCATCTGCTGGATCTCTTCGGTGGACTTCTGGGTGCGCGAGGCGAGCGTGCGCACCTCGTCGGCGACCACCGCGAAGCCGCGCCCCTGCTCGCCGGCGCGGGCCGCCTCGATGGCGGCATTGAGCGCCAGCAGGTTGGTCTGCTCGGCGATCCCGCGGATCACGTCGAGCACCGTGCCGATCCGTTCGCTGTCCTCCTCCAGTTTGTGGATCACCTCGGAGGCGCGTTCAATCTCGCCGGCCAGGGCGTCGATGGCGCGGCTGGTTTCGGTCACCACCTGGTTGCCGCGGTCGGCTTCGCGGTTGGCCTCGGCGGCGGCGCCGGCCGCCTCGTTGGCGTTGCGCGCCACCTCCTGGACGGTTGCCGCCATCTGGTTCATGGCGGTGGCCACCTGATCGATCTCGTGACGGTTGCGTTGCACTTCCTGGTCGGTGCCGGCGGTGAGTGCCGCCAGTTGGTCGGCCGATTCGGTGAGCTCGGCGGCGGAGCCGGCCACCTCGCGCACCATCCCCTGGACCCGCTCGGCGAAACGGTTGAAGGCGATGCCGAGGCGCGCCACCTCGTCGCGGCCGGAGACCTCCAGGCGGCGGGTGAGATCGCCCTCGCCCTCGGCGATGTCGTCGAGGGCGTCGCAGGCGAGGCACAGCGGCCTCTTGATCGACGCGGTGATCAGGGCGGCGACGCCGACGCCGAGTACCAGGAACAGGACGCAGATGCCGAGTATGGTGTTGCGCGCCCCGGCGATCCCGGCCAGTTGCTCGCTGCGGTCGAGGGCGATCTCGAGCACGCCGATGGGGGTGCCGCTGTAGTCGACGATACGGTGGCCGTAGAGGGCCACCGGCTGGCCGTCGAGGTCGGCGCGGTCGGTCACCGGGTCGCCCTGCAGGGCGGCGCGCAGCCGCTCCGTGCCGAGCAACGAGCGTTTGCCGAAGGTGGAGCCGAAGGGTTCGAAGCCGCCGTCGCGGGTCAGGTGGAGCGCGATGTCGGCGTTGTACTCCTTCTTGAAGGCGTCGAAGAAGGGTTGGCCGAAGGACATGCCGAACTCCACCGAGCCGACGTGTCTCCCTTGGAAGGAGACCGGGGCGATGCCGCGGACGCCGAGACCGGCGACCCCCTTCTCCAGGCCGTGGATCGGCTGCTTGCGCTCATTGGTGGCGACCACCGTCTTGCGGAACGAGGATAGGTCGTCGCCGAATTTTGCCGCCTTGTGGGCGCGCAGGAAGGAGGTGGCCGGCGGCAGGTGGAACTGGAACTGACGGGCGGCGAAGCGCTCCTTCATGACCTCGAAGACCGGCACCATCTCACGGGCCAATGCCTCCCGGTCGCCGGCGGCGAAGCGCTCCTGGACGTGGCTTTCGCTGGCCACCAGGGTCGCCAGGGCCTCCGCCAGCCGCTCTTCCGAATGGAGTTCGGCCTCGGCGCTAAGGAACAGCGAGGTCAGCTTGTCGTGCTCCGACTGCTCGACGACGGCGGTGAAGTTGGCGAGTACCGCGGGGATCATGGCGGCAGCGACCAGGATGAGCAGGAGGCCGAATCCGGCGGCGATTCGGGTACCGATGGAGAAGTTCTTGAGCATGGCGGCGGCTCCTCGACGAGGTCGTGCGCAACGGTCGCAATCGTTAATCGGAATATAAGTAAATGCTTTATTTTGTTGTAAGTCGTCTACTTAGTTTGTTGTAAGAATAATCTTAGTATATCTGGGAGCGGAGGGTAGTATGGGGCGGGAAGCGCGGAAAAGGCCGCCCCGTGCGGGGCGGCTGCGGCGAGGGGGGGTAGGAGGGTGAGGTCAGTCGAAGTGGGCGTCGGTCAGATCGTGGGCATTGAGGAAGTCGGAAGCGCCCATCGCCTTCTTTCCCGGTGGTTGCAGGCGGGTGATGCGCAGCAGGCCACTGCCGGTGGCGACGTCGATCCCGGCCTTGCCGGCGGCCACCACGCGTCCCGCTTCCCCGCTACCGGGGAGCGCTTCCGCTGTCCAGATGCGCAGGTTGTCGTCGCGCCACCGGGTGTAGGCCACCGGGAAGGGGTCGAAGGCGCGCACCTGGCGGTCCAGTTCCGCCGCCGGGCGGCTCCAGTCGATGCGCCCCTCCTCCTTGGAGAGCTTGTGGGCGTAGTTGGCCAGGGCGTCGTCCTGGGGCTCGGGGCGGGCGGCCCCGGCGGCGAGCAGGCCGGCGGCCTCCACCAGCAGTTTCCCACCCATCGTCGCGAGGCGATCGTGGAGGGTGGCGGTGGTGTCGCGGGGACCGATCGGGGTGGTGCCTTTGAGCAGCATGTCGCCGGTGTCGAGGCCGACGTCCATCTGCATGATGGTCACTCCGCTCTCGGCGTCGCCGGCGAGCACCGCGCGGTGGATCGGTGCCGCGCCCCGCCAGCGAGGCAACAGTGAGGCGTGGACGTTGACGCAGCCGAGCCGCGGAGTCTCCAGCACCGCGCGGGGGAGCAGCAGGCCGTAGGCGACCACCACCATCAGGTCGGCGCCGTAGGCGGCGAGGCGCGTCACGGTGCCCGCCTCCTTGAAGTTGACCGGCTGCTCCACCGGCAGGTCGTGCTCCAGCGCCAGCGCCTTGACCGGGCTTGGGCGCAGCTTGCGGCCGCGCCCGGCGGGGCGGTCGGGCTGGGTGTAGACCGCCACCACCTGGTGGTGGGAGGCGAGCAGGGCCTGGAGGGTGGACACCGCGAATTCGGGGGTGCCGGCGAAGACGATCTTGAGCGGTTCGGTCATGGGGGTTCTTTTCGGGGTTGGGATGGGGGACGCGGAGAACGCAAAGACGCAGAGAACGCAAAGAAGAGGAGTTGATGGGCTGGGGCCCTGCTGGATCCGGGTGGGATTCCCGTGTCTGACCCGGTGGTCGCGAAAAGCCTGCGGAAGCAGGCCGCATTCGGATCTCTTCTCCGCGTTCTCTGCGTCTTTGCGTTCTCCGCGTCGATCATCCGCGGAAGACCGGTGCTGCGGCTACATGGTTTTCTTGCGCAGTTTTTCCAGTTTCTTGCGGATGCGTTCGCGTTTCAGCGGCGAGAGGTAGTCGACGAAGAGCTTGCCGTCGAGGTGGTCGATCTCGTGCTGGATGCAGATCGCCAGCAGGCCGTCGGCCTCCAGTTCGAAGGGGTTGCCGTCACGGTCGAGGGCGCGCACCTTGACCCGCTCGGCGCGGGTCACCTTCTCGTAGATCCCCGGTACCGAGAGGCAGCCCTCCTCGTGGTCCTCGGTGCCGTCGCGTTCGAGGATCTCCGGGTTGACCAGCGCCAGGGGCTGGTCCTTCTCCTCGGAGACGTCGATCACCACCACGCGCTTGGCGACGTCTACCTGGGTCGCTGCCAGCCCGATGCCGGGGGCGTCGTACATGGTCTCGAACATGTCGCCGATCAGCCGGCGGATACCCGCGTCGACCTGCTCCACCGGTTTGGCTCGATTGCGCAGTCGGGGGTCGGGGAAGTGGAGTACGTTGAGAATGCTCATGGGCCTTCGGTTCCTGCTACTGGCAGGATGTATAAATATAGTGAACAATAACCGCTAACCGCTTGATCAGCTAGGTTGCCCGCCCGGTCGAAAGGGGGGTTCGGCGGCGCCGGGGCTGGCTCGGCGGGGCCGCACGAAAACACATAAAAGGGATGATACCGGATGGGGTCCGACGATCGCCACCGTCCGGAGGTCCCGCGAGGTGTGCCAAATCATGTCTATCAAACCCCTGCTCGGAGCGCTTGTCGGCGCGTTGTTATGCGCCGTCGGTGCCGCTGCCGCGGCCGAGTCCGTCCAGCTCGCCGCCGATCATCCCACCCGCTACACGGTGGTCCCCGGGGACACGCTGTGGGATATCGCCGGACGCTTTCTCCGCGACCCGTGGCGGTGGAAGGAGGTGTGGTCGGGCAACCCGCAGATCCGCAACCCCCACTGGATCTACCCGGGGGACGTGATCCATCTGGTCTACGACGGCGATGGCCAGCCACGATTGCGCCTGGAGCGGGGGATGCGGGTGGTGAAGCTGTCGCCACGGGTCCGCGTGAGCGACGTGGACGGCGCCATTCCGACGATCCGCGCCGAGGTGATCCGCCATTTCTTCACCCGTACCCGGGCCGTTCCGGAGGGCGCGCTGTTGGGGGCGCCCTACGTGGTGAGCGCGGCCGACGAGCACATGATCATCGGTGCCGGTGACCTTTTCCACGCGAGGGAGCTGGGTGAGCCCTACCCGCTCTACGCCATCGTCCGTCCCGGCAAGCTCTATACCGAGGGGGATGCGCCGGTGGCCGACAATCTCGACCAGGTGACCGGTGGGGCGGAGTGGCTGTTCAACCCGGCCGGGGAGCGCGCAGGCGTGCTCGGCCAGGAGGCGGTCCACGTCGGCGAGGCGCAACTGGTGGAGGATGGTGAGCCGGCCACCCTACGGGTGTTGCGCTCCACCCGCGAGGTGCAGGTGGGTGATCGCCTGATCCCGGCCGACGACTCCCAGATCGAGCGCAACATGTATCCGGTCGCGCCGGTGGTGGAGGTGGCCGGGAGGATCATCGACGTGGTCGACGGACTCACCCAGATCGGCCAGTACAACGCCATCGTCATCGACCGCGGCAGTCGCCACGGGATGCAGGTGGGCGACGTGGTGGCGGTCTATCAGCGGGGGCGGACGGTTCGCGACCCCTACGCCGGCGGATTCCAGGATGCCGAGGTCAAACTGCCCGATCAGCGTGCCGCGCTCGCGCTGCTCTTCCAGACCTACGATCGGATCAGCTACGCGCTGGTGATGGAGGCGGAACGGGCGATCCACGTGGGCGATATGGTGCGCAACCCCTAACCTTTTCCGCGGCTGCGGAAAAGGTCATTGGAAGAGGTGTAGGGATGCGGGTCGTAGGGTGGATAAGCGCAACGCATCCACCAAAGCCGTTACCGGGAGCGGGGCGTTGACCGAACTGGAGGCGTGGTTGCTGGCGTGGCGGACGCCGGGGGTGGGGCCGGTGGCGATGCAGGCGGTCCTGGAGCGGTGGGGAGGGCCGCTGCCGCTGTTCGAGGCCTCCCGCGCCGAGTTGGAGTCGCTGGGGCTGCGCCGGACGGCGATCGATTTTATCGTCGACCCCGACCCTTCCCTGATCGAGCCCGATCTGGCCTGGCTGGCGGAGGAGGGCAATCACCTCGTTACCCTCAATGATCCCGCCTATCCCGCGCTGTTGCGCGAGATCGCCGACGCGCCTGCGCTGCTCTATCTGCGTGGCGATCCCGCGATGCTCGGCGAGCTGCAATTGGCGGTGGTGGGTAGCCGCACTCCCACCGCCGGCGGCCGGCGGGCCGCCTACGATTTCGCCCGCCACCTGGGCGGTGCCGGGCTGGTGATCACCAGCGGACTCGCCCTCGGCGTGGATGCCGCCGCCCACGAGGGGGCGCTGGATGGCGGCGGGCGGACGGTGGCGGTGGTGGGGACCGGGCTCGACCGGGTCTACCCGGCGCGCCACCGGGAGCTGGCCCACCGCATCGCCGAGCGGGGCGCGCTGGTCTCGGAGTTTCCCGTCGGCGTCGGCCCCCGTCCGGAGCACTTTCCGCGGCGCAACCGGATCATCTCCGGGCTCAGTCTCGGCACCCTGGTGGTGGAGGCGGCGGTTCGTTCCGGCTCCCTGATCACCGCCCGGCTCGCCGCCGAGCAGGGGCGCGAGGTGTTCGCCATCCCCGGCTCGATCCACAATCCGCTGGCCCGCGGCTGCCATGGCTTGATCCGTCAGGGGGCAAAGCTGGTGGAGCAGGCCTCCGACATCCTGGAGGAGCTCGGTCAGTTGGCCGGCGTGGCCCTCGCCGTCGGTGCCGAAGGGGCGGCGGCGGGAGGACCGGAAACGGGGGGGGGGGAACGGGATGGGGAGTACGGCCGGCTGCTCGATTGCCTCGGTTTCGACCCCCTTTCGATGGACCGCCTGGTGGCGTGCAGCGGATTGACGGCAGAGGCGGTTTCCTCCATGCTCCTCGTCCTGGAGCTGGACGGACAGGTTGAAAGCCTCCCCGGAGGGACCTATTTCCGCACTCCCCATGAGGAGCCTCAATGAAAGAAAGTGTACTGGACGTTCTGATCTATCTCTTTGAAAATTATATGGATGGAGAGATAGAGGACGGCCCCGATCAGGAGGCCCTGGAGACCGAGCTGACGGCCGCCGGGTTCACCCGGGCGGAGATCAACAAGGCCTTCGCCTGGCTCGAGGATCTCGGCGGAAGGCGCGATCGCGGCCAGATCTCGGTGCCGGCGGACCACTCCATCCGCGTCTATACCGATCACGAGATGGGACGGCTGGACAAGGAGTGCCGCGGCTTCCTGCTCTTTCTGGAGCAGTCGTCGATCCTCACCCCCAACAGCCGCGAGCTGGTGATCGACCGGGTGATGGCGCTGGAGGGGGACGAGATCGGTCTGGAGCAGTTGAAGTGGGTGATCCTGCTGGTGCTGTTCAATCAGCCCGGCCAGGAGGAGGCCTACGCCTGGATGGAAGACCTCATCTTCGACACCATGATCGGACACGTTCACTAGTAGTCTGTCAATGAAGTATTGACGGGTTCAGAGCCCTCCCCAATGCGCTCAGGCAAGGCGCCGTCCGCGGGGAATGGCGGGCCCTTCCCAAGGACGGCAACGCCGCATGAGCGCATTGGGGAGGGCTCCCGCAGGGCGGGCCGGGAAGGGGGCATCTACCGCGTTGCGCATCTTGGCAAAGGGTCGCCATTGCCTGCGATGCGCGCCTTGTAGCTACCCCCTTCCCGGGCCCGCTGAACCCGTCAATACTTCATTGACAGACTACTCGGTTTCAAACGCACAACGGACCGATCCCCGGGGGCCTTTGGTCCCCGTCTTCGTCTAAGCAGTACTGAAATTTCGGCATGAGCAAGAATCTCGTCGTCGTCGAGTCGCCGGCCAAGGCGCGGACGATCAAAAAATACCTGGGCCCGGGCTTCGAGGTGCTCGCCTCCTACGGCCACGTGCGCGACCTGGTGCCCAAAGAGGGCGCGGTCGACCCCAGCGCCGGCTTCGCCATGAAGTACCGGGTGATCGAGAAAAACGAGAAGCACGTCGCGGCGATCGCCAAGGCGGTGAAGGCGGCCGATGCCCTCTACCTCGCCACCGACCCCGATCGCGAAGGCGAGGCGATCTCCTGGCACTTGGTGGAGATCCTGCGGGAGAAGAAGCTGCTCAAGGAGAAGCCGGTCTACCGGGTGGTGTTCCACGAGATCACCAAAAAGGCGATCCAGGAGGCGGTGGAGCACCCGCGCGAGCTCTCCCAGGAGCTGATCGACGCCCAGCAGGCGCGCCGCGCGCTGGACTATCTGGTCGGCTTCAACCTCTCGCCGCTGCTGTGGAAGAAGGTGCGCCGCGGTCTCTCCGCCGGCCGGGTGCAGAGCCCCGCTCTGCGCATGATCGTCGAGCGCGAGGCGGAGATCGAGAAGTTCGTCACCCGCGAATACTGGTCGATGGTGGCCGACTGCGCCAAGGACGGCCAGCCCTTCCCGGCCAAGCTCCAGGTCTACGACGGCGACAAGCTGAAGCAGTTCGACATCGCCGACGGCGAACGTGCCGCGCAGATCCAGCAGGCGATCGAGCAGGCGGCGGCCGGTCGGCTGACTGTCGCCGAGGTGCAGAAGAAGCAGCGTCGGCGCAACCCGGCCGCCCCCTTCATCACCTCCACCCTGCAGCAGGAGGCGGCGCGCAAGCTGCGCTTCTCGGCGCAGAAGACCATGCGCACCGCCCAACAGCTGTATGAAGGCGTCGATACCGGTGAGGGCAACGTCGGTCTGATCACCTACATGCGTACCGACTCGGTCAACCTCGCCCAGGAGGCGTTGGCCGACATCCGCGAGCTGATCGCCGAACGTTTCGGCGCCGACAAGCTGCCCAAGCAGCCGCGCCAGTTCAAGACCAGCGCGAAGAACGCCCAGGAGGCCCACGAGGCGATCCGCCCGACCTCTGCGCGGATCGCCCCCGAGTCCCTCAAGGGACACCTCACCGTCGACCAGTTCAAGCTCTACGAGCTGGTCTGGAAGCGCACCATCGCCTGCCAGATGCAGCATGCCACCATCGACACGGTGAGCGTCGATCTGGCCGCCGGCGAGGGCAACCTGTTCCGCGCCACCGGCTCGACCATCGTCGATCCCGGCTTCATGAGCGTCTACCAGGAGGACGTGGACGACGCCAAAAAGGACGACGACGAGGGGCGTATCCTGCCGCCGATGCAGGAGGGCGACGCGGTCGATCTGCTCAAGGTGGTCGCCAACCAGCACTTCACCGAGCCGCCGCCGCGCTACACCGAGGCGAGCCTGGTGAAGGCCCTGGAGGAGCACGGCATCGGCCGTCCCTCCACCTATGCGGCGATCATCTCCACCCTGATCCAGCGTGAATACGTCACCCAGGAGAAGCGCCGCTTCGAACCCACCGACGTCGGTCGCATCGTCGGCAAGTTCCTCACCGAGCACTTCACCAAGTACGTCGACTACGGCTTCACCGCCTCGTTGGAGGACGAGCTCGATGCGGTCTCCCGCGGCGAGGAGAGCTGGGTGCCGCTGATGGAGCAGTTCTGGGGGCCGTTCAAGGCGCTGATCGACGACAAGGAGCAGAGCGTCTCGCGCAAGGACGTGACCCAGGAGGCGTTGGACGAGAAGTGCCCGAAGTGCGGCGCCCCCCTGGCGATCCGTCTCGGCAAGCGCGGCCGCTTCATCGGCTGCACTGCCTATCCGGAGTGCGACTACACCCGCAACCTCGACGAGAACGCCGAAGACGCCGCCGCCGAGCCGGAGGTGATCGCCGATCGCAAGTGCCCCAAGTGCGGTGGCGATCTGGTGGTGAAGAAGGGGCGCTACGGCAAGTTCATCGGCTGCAACAACTACCCCAAGTGCCGCCACATCGAGCCGCTGGAGAAGCCCGAGGACACCGGCGTGCCCTGCCCGAGCTGCGGCAAGGGGACCCTGCTCAAGCGCAAGTCGCGCAACGGCAAGATCTTCTACTCCTGCTCCACCTATCCCGCCTGCGACTACGCGGTGTGGAACCCGCCGCTGCGCGAGACCTGCCCGAAGTGCTCCTGGCCGGTACTCACCCTGAAGACCACCAAGCGCCGCGGCACCGAGAAGGTCTGCCCGCAGCGCGGCTGCGGCTATGCCGAGATGGTAGAGACCGAGGATGACGATGGGTGAGGGGAAAGAGGAAAGATAAAAGATAAAAGTCAGAAGAGATGGTGTGTTCGGCGAGGTCGGAGCGGGCTTCGCCATTGCCGCCTTCGGCGCGGGATACCATTGTCCTTCCGTGTCCCTGGTTCCCATCGTCCTTCGGGCATCGCATCGGTCGCGGTTTGGGCGTCGTCCTCTCTGACTTTTATCTTTTCTCTTTCCTCTCCAACATTCAGAGGTACCCGACCCATGAGTACTCCCTTCATCGCCATCCTGATGGGCTCCGATTCCGATCTGCCCACGATGCAGGCCACCTTCGAGGTGCTGAAATCCTTCGGGATCCGCTATGAGGTGCGCATCCACTCCGCCCACCGCACCCCCGAGGCGACCCACGACTACGTCACCGACGCCGAGGGACGCGGCTGCCAGGCCTTCATCTGCGCCGCGGGGCTGGCCGCCCACCTGGCCGGCGCGGTCTCCGCGATCACCGTCCGCCCGGTGATCGGCGTACCGATGGACGGCGGCCCGCTGAAGGGCCAGGACGCCCTGCTCTCCACCGTGCAGATGCCCGGCGGTATTCCGGTCGCTACCGTGGCCATCGGCAAGGCCGGCGCCAAGAATGCCGGTTACCTGGCCGCCCAGATCATGGCCGTCTCCGACGCGGGGCTGGCCCAGAAGCTGCGCGATGAGCGCGCGCGCAACAAGCAGAAGATCCTCGCCCGCAACGAGGAGGTCCAGAAAGAGCTTGGCCTCGCGTAATGCAGAAATTTGTCCGCAAATGAACGCGAATGGACGCAAATAAGAGAAGAAATCCTGGATGAAAATCCCCTTCTATTTGCCTTCATTCGCGTTCGTTGACGGGCAACTCTTCCGCTGATGGCCGGCGAGTTGGCGCTGCGCTTGGCGGGGCGGGCGTTGCGTAGCGGGGGGGTGGTGGCCCATCCCACCGAGGCGGTCTACGGGCTGGCCTGCGATCCGCTCGACGCACGGGCGGTGGCGCGGCTGCTGGCATTGAAGGGGCGCTCGGTGGAGAAGGGGCTGATCCTGGTGGCCTCGTCGTTCGAGGCCCTGCGTCCATTCGTCGCCGTCCCCGACGATGCGGCACTGGCCCGCGCCGCCGCCTCCTGGCCGGGGCCGGTCACCTGGCTCTTCCCGGCCGCGCCGACGACACCCCGCTGGCTCACCGGGCGCCACGTCACCCTGGCGGTGCGGGTCACCGCCCACCCCCTCACCCGCGCCCTCTGCGATGCCTTCGGCGGGCCCCTGATCTCCACCAGTGCCAATCCCGCCGGTCGACCGCCACCGCGCTCCGCCGTGGCGGTGCGCCGCTATTTCGGTACCTCCCTCGACGGAGTGCTCAACGGACCGCTGGGCGACCGCGCCCGCCCCAGCGAGATCCGTGATCTGGTCAGCGGTCGCATCCTGCGGGCCGGTTGACGGGAAATATTTCATCCGCGTTGCCGGTCTCGATCAAGGTACCTTCCGGGCCTTTCGTGGTAGGGTTGAGAAACCGGAGAAAATCGCGGCCTCGTCCGAATATTATTAGTTGCTAATATTTGCCGATCTGCCTAGGCTTGGGAATCAGCCGATGGAACTCGGCGAGCGGATGATCGAGGTGGACCCGTGCCAGGAAGAGGGAGCTTCGGCGCGTATACCGAACTTGCCAGGATAACTAAATGAGTCAACAGACCTCTGAGCAGGAGATTGGCTTCCACGACCCGGATAGCCCGCGTGGTGAGCCTGCCAACTCCATGACCACGGAATGCGGCGCAGCGATCAGCAACGACCGCATGGAGCGTTTCCTATCGGCCTTCGAGGCGAGCGCGCGGCGTTGGGAGATCATCGTCTACCCGGCGCTCTTCGCCTTCGTGGTGCTGGCCGGCTACGGCTTCTACCTGGTCTACAGCCTGACCAAGGACGTCTCGGTATTGGCACAGAGTGTCGAGCGTTCGATGGCGGCCAACCTGCAAGTGGTTGCGTCCAACATGCAGGATGTCTCGCACAACGTTGCCAGGATGACCGCCAAGATGGACATCATGACCGCCGAGATGGAGAAGATGACCGATTCGGTGGCGGTGATGAAGCCGATGTCCGAAGACATGAAGGTGGTGGCCGGCCACATGGACAACATGGACTCGATGAAGAGCATCGATCAGAACATCGCCAGCATGAACAAGAACATGACGGTGATGGCCGGCTCCACCGATCGGATGAGCCGCGATGTGGGGGTGATGAACCGCAGCATCTCGCCGCCGATGAACTTCATGCACAACTTCATGCCCTGGTAAGGATTGCGCTGGGGCGCAATCCTTCATGTTTGTCGGGATGTTGATGTGGGAGCGGTCCTTAGGGCTCGCGAAAGAATAACTTCCTGTTTTGGAACGCCGATCCGCTCCGCCCGGCGGCGTTGCGCAAAGGGTTGCCTACAGGGAAGTAGGTATGCGGCGCGAG
>NZ_BAAHXB010000149.1:0-12148 GCF_054657215.1 Endothiovibrio diazotrophicus | reverse complement strand
GGGGCGACCTTGGCCGCCCCTCCGCTGAAGCCTGAAGCCGCCCTAAGCCTCCCCCTGCCCCCGCAACGCCGGCACATACTGCATGTCGGTCCCGCGGATATGCTTCACCAGCCAGGTGGAGAGCAGGTTGAGCAGTTGCATCCCGTGACCCCGCTCGCCGGAACGGTAGCGTTCGATCCCCTCCTCCACCTGGCGGACGAACTCGCCGTGCAGCCGCAGATGGTCGGGGTCGTGGTAGCCGGCGCGGGCCATCGCCGCCTCCTCGTCGCGGAAGTGGGTCTTGGTGTAGTCGCACAACTGCTCCAGCACGTCCCCCACCACCTGCGCCCCCAGGTCCTGCTTGAGGGCGGCGTTGAGGCGGTTGATCAGCACCACCAGCCGCCGGTGCTGTTCGTCGATGGCGGCGATGCCGGTCTCCAGGCTGGCGCTCCACTCCACCGCCGGCGCCACCCCGGAGAGCCGCCGCTCCAACACGGCGACGGACATCCCCCCGCCGTCGCCATGCCCGGTGCGGAACTGGCCCATGATCGCCTCCAGCTCGTTGGCGATCTCCCGCGACAGCCCCTCGGAGACCTGCGCGTTGCGCTCGCTGGCCGCGGCCAGGTGGCGGGCCACCCCGGCCAGCTCGTCGATGCTGCCGCTCATCTGGCCGGAGGTGGCCGACTGCTCCTCGATCGCCGCGGCGATGGTCCCGGTGCGCGCCGCCACCCCCTCGCTGGTGGCGACGATCTCGCGCAGCGCGTCGCCCGCCTGGTGGATCAGCCGCACCCCCTCCTCAACGCCCTCCGCGGCGCGCCCCATCGCCACCATGGAGTGGTCGGTGCCCTGCTGGATCGCCTGGATGGTGGCGCTGATCTCCTCGGTGGCCTTGGCGGTCTTCTCCGCCAGGGTGCGCACCTCGTCGGCGACCACCGCGAAGCCGCGCCCCTGCTCGCCGGCCCGCGCCGCCTCGATCGCCGCATTCAGTGCCAGCAGGTTGGTCTGGTCGGCGATCTCGTTGATCACCCGGGCAATCTCACCGATCTCGGCGGACTTCTCGCCGAGCCCGGCGATCACCCGCGCCGACTCGTCGGCACCGGCGCGGATCGCATCCATCCCCTCCCGTGCCCGCTCCACCGCGGCATTGCCCCGCCCGGCCAGCTCCACCGCCCGGCCGGCCGCGGCCGAGACCTCGCCGGCGTTGCGCGCCACCTCGGCGATGGAGACGCTCATCTGCGACATCGCCGAGGCCATCTCCGCCGCCTGGGCGGACTGGCGAACGGTGTCCTGGGAGGAGTCGTCGGCGCTCAGGTAGATCTCCGCCGCCGAACTGGAGACCTGATTGCTGACCCGTGAGACCCGGCCGATGGCATCCTGCAACTTGGCCACGAAGCCGTTGAAGGAGCCGGCGATCTGCCCCAGCTCACCGCCCAGCCCCTCCTCCATCCGCGCGGTGAGGTCGCCATCGGCGATCTCGCGGAACTTGTCGCGCAGCAGCTCGATCATCCGGTTGATCCGGCTGCCGGTCACCACCATCACCACCACCCCCACCAGCAGGCTCACCACCAGGGTGGCGATCACCACTTCGATGGTACGGTCGCCGGTGGCCAGCAGCCCCTTGCCGATCGCCGCCGCCCGCCGCTGCTGCACCGCCATCAGCTCCGACAGCCGTCCCTCCACCTTCTCCAGCAGCGGTCCCAGCTCCTTGCGCACCAGATAGGCGTCGGTGCGCCACTGCTCGCCGGAGTGGATCTCCACCATCCGCGCCACCGCCTTGAAGTACTCCGGCACCAGCCGATCCAGCTGCGCCAGGGAGTCCTCCTGGTCGAGGGTGAGCAGCGCCTGGTGGCCACGCAGCCGCTCCAGCAGCGCGCCGATGTTCTCGCGGTTCTGGGCCACCTCCTTGAGGGTGGATTCCGAGCGGAACGAGAGGTAGGCGCGCACCGCGTTGACCAAGTTCGCCCAGCTGTAGCGCAGGGCGTGCAGGGTATTGGCCAGCGGCGCCCGCTCCGCCGAGACGTTCTCCTCCTGCTCGGAGAGGATCATCTGGGTGAGGTTCTGCTGGATCTGCTGGTTCAGCGGGTTGATGTTGCGGGCCGAGAAGGCGAGCGCCGGCAGGTTCTTCAGCTCGTCGCCCGCCAGCTCAAACATCCGCCCCTGGTAGCCCTTGAAGCGCTCCACGTCGGCGGTGATGCCGTCGAGCAGGCGGGCGCTCTCGCCGTCGGTGGAGACCATCCCGCGCAGGGCGGAGAGCTGGCGCTCCGCCTCCGCCAGGGCCGAGAGGCACTCCTCCTTGTGCATCGGCTCCTTGGAGAGCAGGTAGTAACCCAGGGCACCGGTGGCGCGATTGAGGGCGGAGCCGATCGCCCCGGAGGCGACGATCGCCGGCTGGATCCGCTCCACCATCCCGCCCGCCTGCTGGTTGATGCGCATCAGGCTGAACAGGGTGTTGAGGGCGGAGGCGCCGAAGGCGACGATGAGAAGGGAGAAGCCGCCCCAGACCAGGGCGCGGATCGAGATTTTGTGCGACATCGGCGGGTCCCTCATATGGTGCGTAACCGGTCCCGGATCGTTCGTTATCATTCATGGGACCATCCGAGCGGTCCCGTCGTGGGGATTACCCCCTGGAGAGTACGGACCTCGACGCCGGCCCCTCCCCTTCGGGGGGCACCCAATGGTCGAGCGCCGCCCTACACTAGAGGAAGAACCCGTCAAATATCCATAGAAAACCAGGAGCCCACCCTGCGTATATCCCGATGATTGCCAATGGTTTTCCCCAACAACGAGAGGAGCCCCCAGCGATGGAGCTGATCATCATCCGCCACGGCCGCGCCGAGGAACGCGAGGTGTTCGCCGAAAGCGGTCGCCCCGACGGCGAGCGCCCGCTGACCGACGAGGGGCGCCAGCGCCTGCGCGCCGCCCTGCCCGGCCTGAAGCGCGAGCAGCCGACCCTCGACGCCATCCTCGCCAGCCCCCTGACGCGGGCCCGCCAGACCGCCGACGAGATCGCCGCCGGCTACCCCGACGCCCGCCGCCTGGAGGTCCACGAACTGGTCCCCGGCTCCCCCCCGCGGCGACTGGCCGAACGGCTGTCGCGGGAAGGGCTGGTGGGTGGCGCCATCGCGCTTGTCGGCCACGAACCGGACCTGGGCGATCTGGTCAGCTGGCTGCTCTGCGGCAGCGTCCCCGGTTTCGCACCGATGAAGAAGGGCGCCGCCTGTGCCCTCGACGTCTCCCCGCCGATCCACCCCGGCTGCGCCACCCTGCGCTGGTCGCTTTCGGCGGCGCAACTTCGTAGAATCGGTGGCGGGTAAGAACCGACCAACGACTGCCGGACGGCGCCGACCGCCCCCTTCGAAGACAGATAACAACAATTAGAAAATGACATGACGCACGTTCTGGTCGTCGAAGACAACCACGCCCTGGCCAACATGGCCAAGGCGCTGATCGAGAGCACCTGGGGATTCGAGGTCCACGTCGCCCACAGCCGCGCCGAGGCGAAGTTGATCGTCGGCGACAATCCGCAGCGCTTCACCGCGGCGCTGCTCGACCTCAACCTCCCCGACGCCCCCAACGGCGAGGTGGTCCCACTGCTGCAGGCGACCGGCATCCCGATCGTCGTGCTCACCGGCTTCTACGGCGACGAGCTGCGCAAGCGGATGACCGCCCTCGGGGTGGTCGATTACGTGGTCAAGAACGACCTCTCCGCCTACCAGTACGCCTGCGGGCTGGTCGGCCGGATCCACCGCAACCGCTCGATCAAGGTGCTGGCGGTGGACGACTCGCCGAGCGCCCTGGCGGTGATCCAGCATCAGCTGGAGGTACAGTGCCTCAAGGTGTATACCGCGGCCGACGACCGGCAGGCGCTGTCGCTCTTCCATGCCCACCCCGACATCCGCCTGATCATCACCGACTATCACATGCCGGAGATGGACGGCTTCGAGCTGACCCAGAAACTGCGCGCCACCCACAGCAAGGATCAGCTGGCCATCATCGGACTCTCCAGCAGCAGCGACAACCGCCTCTCGGCGCGCTTCCTGAAAAGCGGCGCCAACGACTTCATGATCAAGCCCTTCGGCTACGAGGAGCTACTCTGCCGGGTCAACCAGAACCTGGAGATCTTCGAGCGGATCGAGGAGATCCGCGACGCGGCCAACCGCGACTACCTGACCAAGCTGCACAACCGCCGCTACTTCTTCAACCACGGGATGTGCCGCTACGAGCAGGCGAAGGAGCTGGACACCCCGCTCAATCTGGCGATGATCGACATCGACTTCTTCAAGAAGGTCAACGACAGCCAGGGCCACGACGGCGGCGATGCCGCCCTGCGCCACATGGCCGGGCTGCTCAACGACGCCTTTCCCGACGAACTGGTGGCGCGCTTCGGCGGCGAGGAGTTCTGCGTGCTGATGGAGGGGCTGCCGGAGATGGCGGCGACCCGCCTGGAGGCCTTCCGCCGCACCGTGGAGAGCACGCCGGTGAACTACGACGATCACCGTTTCCCTTTCACCGTCAGCATCGGGCTGGCCCATGAGCTGGAAGACAATCTCGATGCCATGCTCAAGCGGGCCGACGCCAACCTCTACCGTGCCAAGGAGGAGGGCCGCAACCGCGTGATCGGCAGTACCCCCGTCGAGGCCTTCGAACGCCCGGTGTGAGCTGGAGAAAAGAGAACATCCCACGCAAAGGCGCGAAGGCGCAAAGCGTAAGAAAAAGGGCCGGCACGTCTCCGACATGCCGGCCCTTTTTTTCGGAACACGCGATTTGATCCATCGACCACTTTGCGCCCCTGGTTACGACGCTCCGCGTCCTGGTTACGACGCTCCGCGTCGTAACCCACAACCCCGGACGCTCTGCGTCCTGCCGAACAGCACACCAATCGACCACGCCCGCCCTCCGTTCAACACGACGCAGAGCATCAAAAAAAGACGTTTCCACGCAGAGCGTGGGTACGAGACCCAAACCGCAGGCCGGGGCGGTAGCGCCGATCTGCGGTGACGTCTCCCTCTCCCCGCCTCAATCATTCGGCGGCGTGGCGGAGATGCGGTGAATGGTCAGGTCGGCCCCCTCGAACTCCTCCTCCTGGGTGAGGCGCAAACCACCCATCGCCGCGCGGATCAGGCCGTAGACCACGAAGCCGCCGACCAGGGCGATCGCCACTCCGAGCAGGGTGCCGACCAACTGGCCACCGAAGGAGACGCCGCCCATTCCCCCCAGCCCCTTCAGACCGAAGATCCCGGCGGCGATGCCACCCCAGGCGCCGCACAGCCCGTGCAGCGGCCAGACGCCGAGCACGTCGTCGATCCGCCAGCGGTTCTGCACCACGGTGAAGAGCCAGACGAACATCGCGCCGGCGACCACCCCGGTGACCAGCGCCCCCAGCGGGTGCATCAGGTCGGAGCCGGCGCACACCGCCACCAGGCCGGCCAGCGGGCCGTTGTGGATGAAGCCGGGGTCGTTCCGGCCGACCACCAGCGCGGCGAGGATGCCGCCGACCATCGCCATCAGCGAGTTGACCGCCACCAGCCCGCTGATCCCCTCCACCGCCTGGGCGGACATCACGTTGAAGCCGAACCAGCCGACGGTGAGGATCCAGGCGCCGAGGGCGAGGAAGGGGATGTTCGACGGCGGGTGGGCGTAGCACGCGCCGTCCTTGCCGTAACGGCCATGGCGCGGCCCGAGCAGCAGTACCGCGGCGAGCGCGATCCAGCCGCCCACCGCGTGGACCACCACGGAGCCGGCGAAGTCATGGAACGGTGCGCCGAAGGTCGACTCGATCCACCCCTGGACGCCGTAGTTGCCGTTCCAGGAGATCCCCTCGAACAGCGGGTAGACCAGCGCCACCACGACGAAGGTGGCGGTGAGCTGCGGCCAGAAGCGGGCCCGCTCGGCGATGCCGCCGGAGACGATCGCCGGGATCGCCGCGGCGAAGGTGAGCAGGAAGAAGAACTTCACCAGCTCATAGCCGTTGCGCTCGCTGAGCACCGGCGCCGGATCGAGGAAACCGACCCCGTAGGCCACCGCATAACCGATGAAGAAATAGGCGATGGTGGACGCCGAAAAGTCGGTGATGATCTTCACCAGGGCGTTGACCTGGTTCTTCTTGCGCACGGTCCCCACCTCCAGAAAGGCGAAACCGGCGTGCATGGCGAGCACCATGATGGCGCCCAACAGGACGAACAGGACGTCGATACCGGACTGCAAACTCTGCACTGATGCTTCCTCCGCGAAAAATTGCGCCCAAAGGAAGCACGAATCACGCCACACGCACCACAACATTACATTTCATGGGATTATGAAAATAGCTCCCGCCCCCAATTGATGCGATTGCACAATTTACGTGCATATCCACCATTAGTTGCCCCATATTTGCGCATGCAAAACACGAAGAACTACGACGGCTTCGGACAGTGGAATCCCGGAAGCGTGTGCCAGCCGAGATGCCCGGTTGCCTTGATGGAGGGTGCTTTTCTATACGAAGGACAAGAAGAGCGCGTTGGTTTCCACCCCACTCTCTTCCCGTGCCTTTAGGGGTGTGCCTTCGCTCGACACGGCGCCCGCAGGGCACCCTATAGGGCGCCCTGCGGGCGCCGTGTCGAACGAAACAGCCGCTGACAAACCCACTCAGGACAGGCAAACGATACACAACGCCTGCGTATTCAAACGGGCGGCCCAAACACTTCAGACAGATGGAATATCAGTTGGCGCCGAGCAGCGCCTCGAAGCGCTCGGCCGGCAGCGGCCGGGCGAGGTGGTAGCCCTGGGCGGCGTGGCAGTGGTGGCGCAGCAGGAAGTCGAGCTGCCCGGCGCTCTCCACCCCCTCGGCCACCACGTCCAGCTCCAGGCTCTGGCCAAGGGCGATCACCGCGCGGACGATGGCCGCATCGTCGGAGTCCTCGGTGAGCTCGCGGATGAACGACTGGTCGATCTTCAAGGTGGTGATGGGGAAGCGCTTGAGGTAGTTGAGCGAGGAGTAGCCGGTACCGAAGTCGTCGATGGCGATCGATATGCCGTGGCCGCGCAGGGCCTTCATCACCGCGATCGCCTGCTCCACGTCGGCCATCAGCATGCTCTCGGTGATCTCCAGCTCCAGTTGGCCCGGCGCCACCCCGGTCTCGCCGAGGATCGTCATGATCTCGTCGACGATCCGTGCGTCGCGCAATTGGCGCGCCGAGAGGTTGACCGCCACCCGCAGATCGGCCCCGAAGCGGCGGTTCCACCCGGCGGTGCGGCGACACGCCTCGGTGAGCACCCATTTGCCGATGGGCAGGATCAGCCCGGTCTCCTCGGCGCAGGGGATGAAGTGCGCCGGGGAGATCGGCGCCTCCCCCTCCCGCGGCCAGCGGATCAGCGCCTCCATGCCGATCATCCGTCCGTCGGCGATGCGGAACTTGGGCTGGTAGTGGAGTTCGAAGGCGTTCTCGCGCACCGCCCGGTGGAGGTCGTGGATCAGTGCCAGGCGGTGGTTGGCGCTGGCGTTCATCTCCGGGCGGAAGAAGCGGAAGGTGTTGCGGCCGCTGCCCTTGGACTGGTACATGGCCAGGTCGGCGTGCTTGCTGATCTCCTCCACCGTCGCCCCGTCCTCCGGGTAGAGGGCGATGCCGATGCTGGCGCCGATGTGGATCTGCCGCTCGGCGATGTGGAAGGGTTGGTGCAGCACCTCGAGGATCTGCTCGGCCAGGGAGCCGACCCGCGCCGGCTGTTCGAAGTCGCCGATCAGCAGGGTGAATTCGTCGCCGCCGAGGCGGGCGACGGTGTCGGAGCGCCGCGCGCGCTCCTCCAGCCGGCGCGCCACCTCCACCAGCAACTGGTCGCCGGCGGCGTGGCCGAGGGTGTCGTTGACGTCCTTGAAGCCGTCCAGGTCCAGGTACATCAGGGCCAGCGACTTCGCCGAGCGGCGGCACTGCTCCAGCTGCTGATGCAGCTGGTTGTGGAAGTGGATGCGGTTGGCCAGCCCGGTGAGGGAGTCGAAGTTGGCTTGGCGCCAGATCAGCTCCTCGGTCCGCTTGCGCTCGGTGATGTCGGAGAACACCGAGACGTAGTGGACCACCTCGCCGCGGGGGTTGCGGATGGCGTTGATGGTGAGCCACTTGAGGTAGACCCCGCCGTCCTTGCGCCGGTCCCAGATCTCCCCCTCCCAGTGGTCGGTCCGCAGCAGGGACTCCCACAGTTCACGGTAGAAATCGGCGCCGTGGCGACCGGAGGCGAAGATCTTGGGGTCCTGCCCGATCACCTCCTCGGGGAGATAACCGGTGATCCGCGAGGTGGCCGGGTTGATCGAGACGATCCGGTTGTCGGCATCGGTCACCACCACCGCCTGGTCCATGGTCTCGAAGACCCGTGCGGCCAGTTCCAGCCGATTCTCCTGGTCGACCTTCTCGGTGATGTCCTCGAAGAAGGCGAAGTAGCGCCCGCCGCGCACCTCGGCGTAGGTGGTGACCACCTCCACCGGCCACACCGTGCCGTCCTTGCGCCGATGGGCGGTGCGGAAGCGGGCGAAGCCGTCGCGGCGGATCTGCTCCAGGTGGGCGGTGGTATCGGCGGCGCTCTCCAGCGCCTCCAGGTCGGGGACACTCATCGTCAGCAGCTCGTCGCGGCGGTAGCCGGACTGGCGCACGTAGGCGTCGTTGACCTCCATCAGCCGCCCGCCGGCGCCCACCGCCCAGAAACCGAGCCCCGGGGTGCTGATCGCCGCCTCGTAGAGCTCCAGCCCCTCCTTCAGGCGCGCCTCGAAGCGCTTGCGTTCAGTGATGTCGCGCACCACGCCGAAGAAGACGATCCCGCCGTCAACCTGACACAAGCGGGCACTCACCTCCACCGGCAACACCGACCCGTCCTTGCTCTGGTAGGCGCTCTCGAAGGTCGCTAGCCCCCGCGCCATCACCTCTTTCGTGCGTTCCGGCACGAGGGCGGCGAACTCCGCCGTATCGAGGTCGAGCACGCTGCGCCCGAGCAGCTCCTCCTTCTCGTAGCCGAGCCGCCGGTGGAACGCCGGGTTACAGTCGACGATGACCCCGCTGACATCCACCACCACCACGCCGTCGTTCATCTCGGCGAACAGCAGCTGCGGGATGGCGTGGGGGGAGTCGAGACGTAGCGGGGGTACCGGACGGGTCACGGAAGCGCTCCACGGGCGAGGCATAAGGACAAGTCGCTGAAAATACTCTTTCGATCGGGAGAAATAAACCGACTACGCCGGTTGAGAATCGGACCACATGCGGCCCGCCGCGCCCGCGGGACAGGCATCCGATCCGCCGCGGGACCGGCCGGGGGAATTCGCGCTACAGCGGGGCGGCCGATTTCCCTACCATTCCCCCACGTCCCCGCCATCGATGAATCCGTCGACGCCGTTTCGGAGTACCTACAGCAAACACCCGCACCCGCGGCACGAACGCCCACCCACGGAACCCGCACGATGAACCGACGCCACCTCTCCCGCCTGCTCCTGCTCGCCCTGATCGCCGCCGCGGTGGCGCTCTTCTTCGCCCTCGATGTGGGCCACTGGCTCACCCTGGAACAGCTCCAGGCCCAGCGCGGGCGGCTGCTGGAGCTCTACCACACCCGGCCGGCCGCCTTCGTCGCCGGCTACATGGCGCTCTACATCGCGGTCACCGCCCTCTCGCTGCCGGGCGCCACGGTGATGACCCTGGCCGGCGCGGCGGTGCTCGGACTCGGGATGGGTGCGCTGGCGGTCTCGTTCGCCAGCACCATCGGCGCGACGCTGGCCTTCCTGGTGGCCCGCTTCCTCGCCCGCGACTACGTGCAGGAGCGCTTCCGCGAGCGGCTGGCGACGATCAACGCCGGCATCGAGCGGGAGGGTGCCTTCTATCTCTTCACCCTGCGGCTGATCCCGATCTTCCCCTTTTTCCTGATCAATCTCGCCATGGGGGTGACGTCGATCCGTACCTGGCGCTTCTTCGTGGTCAGCCAGATCGGCATGCTCCCGGGGACCCTGGTCTACGTCAACGCCGGCACCCAGCTGGGTCAGCTCAGCTCGCTCTCCGGCGTGCTCTCGCCGGGGCTGATCGCCTCCTTCGCCCTGCTCGGTCTCTTCCCGCTGGCCGCCAAACGGATCGTGGATTGGTTGAAGGGGCGGCGCGCCTACCGTGGTTTCACCCGGCCGCGACGCTTCGACCACAACCTGGTGGTGATCGGCGGCGGCGCCGCCGGGCTGGTCAGCGCCTACATCGCCGCCGCGGTGAAGGCGAAGGTGGCGCTGATCGAGCGCGAGCGGATGGGCGGCGACTGCCTCAACACCGGCTGCGTACCGAGCAAGGCGCTGATCCGCACCGCCCGCTTCCTCGCCGAGGCGCGGCGGGCCGAGACCCTCGGGCTGAAGCGCGCCGAGGTGAAGTTCGATTTCGCCGAGGTGATGGAGCGGGTGCAGCGGGTGGTCGGCCAGGTGGCCCCCCACGACTCGGTGGAGCGCTACACCGGCCTCGGCGTGGAGGTGATCCAGGGCGAGGCGGTGATCCGCAGCCCATGGGAGGTGGCGGTGGGGGAGCGGATACTGACCACCCGCGCCATCGTCGTCGCCACCGGCGCCCGCCCGGCGGTGCCGCCGCTGCCGGGGCTGGAGGGGAGCGGCTACCTCACCTCCGACACCCTGTGGGGGTTGCGCGAGCGGCCAGCACGGCTGGCGGTGCTCGGCGGCGGCCCGATCGGCTGCGAGCTGGCCCAGTGCTTCCAGCGGCTGGGCTCGCAGGTCACCCTGATCCAGCGCGGCCCGCGGCTGCTGCCGAAGGAGGACCCGGAGTTTTCCGCACAACTGCGCGAACGCTTCGAGGCGGAGGGGATGAGGGTGCTCACCGGCCACGCCGCCCGGCGCATCGAGGGGGAGGAAGGGAACCGGGCGGTGGTCTGCGCAGCGGGCGAGGAGACGGTACGCGTCCCCTACGACCGGCTGCTGATCGCCCTCGGCCGGCGGGCCAACGTGGCGGGGTTCGGCCTGGAGGCGCTGGGGGTGACCCTCGCCCCCGGCGGCACCGTGGCCAACGACCCCTTCCTGCGCACCCGCCTGCCCAACCTCTACGTCTGCGGCGACGTCGCCGGCCCCTTCCAGTTCACCCACACCGCCGCCCACCAGGCGTGGTATGCCGCGGTCAACGCCCTGTTCAGCCCGTGGAAACGGTTCCGCGCCGACTACTCGGTGATCCCCCGGGTCACCTACAGCGACCCGGAGATCGCCCGGGTCGGCCTCAACGAGGAGGAGGCGCGGGCCCGCGGCATCCCCTATGAAGTGACCACCTTCGACCTCGCCGAGCTGGACCGCGCCATCGCCGACGGGGCGGCCGACGGCTTGGTCAAGGTGCTCACCGTCCCCGGCCGCGACCGCATCCTCGGCGCCACCATCGCCGGCCCCCACGCCGGCGAGCTGATCGGCGAATTCGTCACCGCCATGCGCCACCGCCTGGGGCTGAACAAGATCCTCGCCACCATCCACCCCTACCCCACCTGGAGCGAGGCGAACAAATACGCCGCCGGCAACTGGCGCCGCGCCCATGCACCGGAGCGGGTGTTGCGGGTGTTGGAGGGGTATCACCGGTGGCGGCGGGGAGGGGAGAAGGTGAAAGGTGAAAGGTGAAAGGTGAAAGGTGAAAGGTGAAAGGTGAAAGGTGAAAGGTGAAAGGTGAAAGGTGAAAGGTGAAAGGACCTTTGTCCGGCGGTATCTGCTCCTCAGGGCCAAGGCAATCGGAAAGGCGCCGGCCGATCCAGATGACAAAGGAGCTGCGAATGCGGGTCTGCTCCGGGGGCGCCGAGCCAACCGCGCAGGGCACGAACCGCCTGTAGCACGTCGGCAGGGGAGCGGAATGTCGTTTAGTTACCCGTAGGGCGGATTAGCGACAGCGTAATCCGCCGGGAACGAAGGCACCTACGCCGGAATCCGCCCCGATTCTTGCGGATTACGCGATCGCTGATCCGCTCTACATTCAGAGAGCTGTTGTCAACTCAATGACATTGGGGGAGCAACCGTTCTCCAACCGGAAGAGGGCAGCGGCCAGACTCTTCATGGGGACCGACTCCTCTTCCGTGTGGCGACGCTCCTCCAAGACCGGTTGGCGCAACGCGGGACGATGGACCTCCAGGCCACCGGGAGCCGGCTCGATCAGTTGACCGACCTCCACCCCCCGCAGGATTCCTGTAGGCATGGCACTTCGCACCATCGCGG
>NZ_BAAHXB010000148.1:0-12283 GCF_054657215.1 Endothiovibrio diazotrophicus | reverse complement strand
CCTGCCCTCGCCCTCCACGGCACCGAACTGCTGGACCTCAAGGCGGGCTCCGCCTGAATGCGGTTCCTGGTGGATGAATGCACCGGACCAGGCGTGGCCGGTTGGCTACGGAAGAACGGCCACGACGTCTTCTCCGTCTACGATCAGGCCCGAGGCGCAAAAGATCGCGCCCTCATCGACATCGCCAACCGCTAAGGGCCCGCGAAAGAATAACTTCCTGTTTTGGGGCGTTGAGACGTCCGCCCGGCAAGGCGCGCAAAGGGGCGCATACTTGCCGTATGCAACCCTTTGCGCAACGCCGCCGGACGGAGCGGATCGGCGTTCCAAAACAGGAAGTTATTCTTTCGCGGGCCCTAAGAGCGCATCCTGATCACCAACGACAAGGATTTCGGCGAACTGGTCTACCGGGAACGGGCCGTTCACGCCGGGGTCATCCTGCTGCGGCTCCAGAACGAACGACGGACCAACAAGATTGCGGTGCTGGAGAAGGTACTGGCGAACCATGGAGAGCGACTCCCGGGCCGGTTCGTGGTGGCAACGGAGGAACGCATCCGGATCTCGTGGTAGACGCCCCTGTTGAAAGCTCGGATCTTCCAAGGACGGAGAGCGCGGCGTCGACCCGGCGGTGATCGCCGGCCACGCCCTCAACACCTGGCAGAACTGGCTGCATGGCCACAACTACACCTCTCCAGCCAACGCCTCTTGAATCGCCTTCAGCGTCCGCCCAGAGGAATCGTGCCATTCGACCCTACCGTTGGCACTGCGCCCCAAGACCACCGCCGCAGCCGTGGACGGAGAACGGAAGGTGTAGTCCTGCGAAAAGCAGTAAGGCGATCCAGCGGAATCGATCACCCCCGACTCGATCAGCTCGCGCCGCAACTCATACATCCCCCCGACATGCTTCTTCATGGAAGGAACCGTCTCCGTCACCACCTGCGAACCGGCCATCACCACGAAGCCGCCACTCGATTCGTACCCCTCCGCCTTGATCCCCTTCCCCTCCACGTAGAGGCGCCGACGCCGATCCGGCTTGGCGGCGGCCAAGGGTCGCTCGAAGGCATCGATACCGAGCAACGGTAGAATCTGCAGCAGATTGCCGAGAAACACCTCCATATCCGCCCGGTCCGCCTCGCTGAGCGTCGGCGGATTCTCGTTCTTGACGTTGTCCAGACGCACCCGCTTCGCCTCCCGCGCCAACTCGATCAGCCGCGCCTCCAGATAACCGACCTGGGCCGAATTGAGCCCGCCGGAAGCAGCGGTGACGAAGAAGAGCGCTCGGGTCCAAAAGTCCTTCTTCGAGAAGTGCTGCTCCAGCCTCGGCCGCACGGGATCACCCTGACCGATGTAGAGCAGCTCCCCTTCACCGTCTTCGCGCGGACCAAGCAACAGATAGACGCCCGTGCGCCCGAACTCCTCGCGCCGCTTGACCTGCGGGAAAAGCGTCCGCGGGAAGATCAGCCCGAAACCGTTCCAGTTGGAACGTTCGATGGTACGCAGCCCATCGGGATCGCCATCGGCGACGAACAGGCGAATGGAGAAAGGGGGTGAACTCTTCATATCGTTCCTCGACATCATCAATCCGTAACGTTATCCGTCCGCCTCGGCCAACCACTCCGGACACAACACCTCCGCCTGCTCCAGCACCAAGCGGGTAGCGCCCTCCTGCAGGTCCGGCGGATAGCCGTAGCGGCGCAGGATCCGTTTCACCAGCACGCGGATCTTCGCCCGCGCACTCTCGCGCACCGTCCAGTCGATGGAGACGTTGCGCCGCACCGCCCCCACCAGCTCGCGGGCGATCAGCTTCAGCTTCTCGTCGCCCATCACCCGCACCGCGCTGTCGTTCACCTCCAGCGCGTCGTAGAAAGCGCTCTCGTCCTCGCTCAGCCCCAGCGACTCGCCGCGCAACCGCGCCTCGCGCAGCTCGCGGGCGATGCGGATCAGCTCCTCGATCACCTCCGCCGCCTCGATGGCGCGGTTCTGGTACTTGCGCACCGCCTCGGCCAACATCTCGGAGAAGGCGCGCGACTGCACCACGTTCCTGCGCATCCGCGTCTTGATCTCGTCGTTGAGCAGCTTGCGCAGCACCTCCAAGGCCAGATTGCGCTGCGGCAGCTCGCGCACCTCGGCGAGGAACGAATCGGAGAGGATCGAGATGTCCGGTTTCTCCATGCCGGCGGCGGCGAACAGATCCACCACCTCCACCGGCGCCACCGCCCTGGAGACCAGCAGGCGCACCGCCGCCTCCATCTCCTGCGGCGAGCGCCCGCCGCCGCCGCTGCTCTTCACCAGACTTGTACGGATCGCCTGGAACAGCCCCACCTCGTCGCGGATCGCCAGCGCCGCCTCGTGGGGCACCGCCAGGGCGAACGCCTTGGAGAGCGCCAAGACCGCGCTCAGATAGCGCTCCCGTCCCTCCTCCTGGCGAAAGATGAACTCCAACGCCTCCGCCATCCCCTGCATCCGCCCGGCGGTGTCGGCGGTGAGGATCGCCGCATAATCGAAGCCATGGAGGATGCCCAGCACCACCTCGTGCTTCTCCCTCATCACCGCCACCGCCTCCTCCTGGTCGAGGGTCGCCCGCCCCCGCCCGCCGCTCGCGGTATAGTCGGCCAGCGCCCGCTTCAGCGAATCGGCGAGCCCCAGGTAGTCCACCACCAGCCCGCCCGGCTTGTCGCGGAACACCCGGTTGACCCGCGCGATCGCCTGCATCAGGTTGTGGCCGCCCATCGGCTTGTCGACGTAGAGGGTGTGCAGACTGGGGCAGTCGAAACCGGTCAGCCACATGTCGCGGACGATCACCAGTTGCAGCGGATCGGCCGGGTCCTTGAAGCGCCGGGCGAGCGCCTCCCGCCCCCCCTTGGCGCGGATATGCGGCTGCCACGCCGCCTCGTCCGAGGCGGAGCCGGACATCACGATCTTGATCCGCCCCTTGGCGTCATCGGGATCGTGCCACTCGGGGCGCAGCTTGACGATCGCATCGAACAGTTCGACGCAGATCCGCCGGCTCATCCCCACCACCATCGCCTTGCCGACCAGCGACTCCCGGCACCGCTCGAAGTGCGCCACCAGATCCTCGGCGACCATCGCGATACGCCGCGCACTGCCCACCATCGCCTCCAGCGAGGCCCACTTGGTGCGCATCCGCTGCCGGCGCGCCTCCTCCTCCTCGGCCTCGGTGATCGCCTCGAACTCCGTATCGAGCCGCGGGATCTCCCCCTCCTCCAGGGCCAGTTTGGCCAGCCGGCTCTCGTAGTAGATGCGCACCGTGGCGCCATCCTCCACCGCCTGGAGCAGGTCATAGGTGTCGATGTAGTCACCGAACACCGCCGGGGTGCTGCGGTCGTCCGCCTCCACCGGGGTGCCGGTGAAGCCGATGAACGAGGCGTTGGGCAGGGCGTCGTGGAGGTGGCGGGCGAAGCCGTCGATGAAGTCGTACTGGCTGCGGTGCGCCTCGTCGGCGATCACCACGATGTTGCTCCGCTCGCTCAGGCGGGGATGCTCATCCCCCTTGGCATCCGGCAGGAACTTCTGCACCGTGGTGAACACCACCCCGCCGGAGGCGACCTTCAGCCGCGCCCGCAGGTCGTGCCGGTCCACCGCCTGATGGGGTGTCTGCCGCAACAGCGCGCGGTTGTGTGCGAAGGTGAGGAAGAGCTGGTCGTCCAAGTCGTTGCGGTCGGTCACCACCACCACCGTCGGGGTGTCCATCGCCGGATGCTTGATCACCTTGCCGGCGTAGAAGCTCATGGTCAGGCTCTTGCCCGAACCCTGGGTGTGCCACACCACGCCGATGCGCCGGCCGCCGAAGTGGTCGCTGCCCGGCCCGTAGCGGGCCGCCGGTTCGCCCACCCGGTCGGCACCGGCCAACAACTGGCGACCGTCCACCAGCAACCCCGGCGGCGACTCCAGCCCGCAGGCCGAGAGGGTGTGTTCCAGCGCCTTGTTCACCGCGTGGAACTGGTGATAACCCGCCGCCTTCTTGGCGATCCCGGCACTCCCCTCGCCCGCCTCCTCGAAGGTGATGAAGTTGAGCAGATAGTCGATCAGCCGCCGCCGCTCGAACACCCCCTTGACCATCACCTCCAGCCCCGGTTTCGGCGTCCCCTCGCTCTGCCGCTCGCTGCCCGGCTCGCGGTAGAGATCGGTGCCGTCGATGGTGCGCCACGGCATGAAGCGGTCCCAGCCGGCGGTCAGCGTCCCCAGCCGCGCCTGCATCCCGTCGGAGACCAGCAGCAGCGCGTTGTAGGCGAACAGCCCGGCGATCTCCCCCTTGTAGGTCTGCAACTGGTCGAAGGCACCGCGCAGGGTCGCCCCCTCGTCGCTCGGGCTCTTCAGCTCCACCACCGCCAGCGGCAGGCCGTTGACGAAGACCACCAGATCGGGCCGCCGCTCGTGGCGCCGGCCGTCGTGGCGCTCGGCCACCGTGAACTGGTTGACCACCAGCCAGTCGTTGTTGTCGATGTCGCCGGTATCGAGCAGCCACACCTTGTCGTGGCGCATCCCCCCCGGCTCCATCCAGGAGACGTCCACCCCGTCGGTGAGCAGCCGGTGGAAGGCGCGGTTGCGCTCCACCAGCGACGCCCCGGCGAGCGCCAGCACCGCCCGCAGCGCCCCCTCCACCGCCTCCGGCGGGATCTCGGGATTGATCACCTCCAGGGCGTCGAGCAGCCGCCGCTCCAGCACCACCCGGTCCCACTCGGCCCGCTCCGCCCCCGCCTCGCCCGGCGCGATCTGCGCGCCGTGGAGCACCGCGTACCCGAGATTCTCGAACCACGCGAGCGCGGTGCGCTCGACGGCCTCTTCATTGATCATCGTCTCCCTGCCCTCTCCTTTATTCCGCGCCCTTACGCCAGCCGCCGCACCGATCCACTATTTACCACGGACTGGGGATGCCCGGTCGGCAACGGGCCCCGGTGGAACCACCGGGGCTTTTTGTTGGCTATGTCCGGGTTAGCTGTTGCGACATTCCTCAAATGTAGGAGCGGCCCCCAGGCCGCGATTGCCTACAGGGATGTAGGTACTTGGCGTGAGCAGGATGCGGAAGCCGGGCGCCATGTCCGCTCCTACCACTTGCCAAATCAAAGCGCCTCACTCCGTCACGATCGCGGCCTAAGGGCCGCTCCTACAGTGAATCGCGGGGTTAGCCATCGATCGCAACACGTCATTCAGACATCGCCTTTCGGTTGCCACTCCCCCGTTTTCCACCAGACAGAAACTTGACCGGATCGCTTCCAACGTGCACATTTCGCCGTGGAGGCTTTGCTGGTTTCGACCGGCATTGCTTTTTTTTCGTCTACCGCTCCGCTCGCGGCCTCAGGTCATCCAGCAGGGCAAAACTCCACACCACGAAATTCTCCTGCCCGTTTTCCTCTTCAGCAGCTTCTTCGCCTTCAGCTCCAACACCCCAGTGCTCATCCGCCGACCGAAGAACGGCTCCTCCGCATCCTGCACCGCGCAGATGAAGTTCCACAGACCCCGATCCTCGATGGAGACCCCCGCCAGCACCTCGTAGGGCGATTCGCGCAGGTCGTGGCCGGATTCATCGAGGAACAGGAGGTAGCTCACACGGCGTCTCCGACGAAGCGCTCGGCGTCCTGGATGGAAAGTTGCCCGGAGATCAACTTTGGCAACAAAGTGTCCCTAATGGACGCAAGGCTCGCCGACTCGCGCAGATTGGCGAGCATTTTCTCGTAGAGGACGCAGCTCCTTCTGTTGAACTCATCCATCACCTCCTTCCCAGGAACCAGCATGGGAATCATCCGGAAATTCTTTTTACTGATTTCCAGAAAGGTGCTTCCATTTGCGTTGGAAACGATGGTCTCCATATTCTCCCGCGCCCAATGGAGCAGATAGAGGTTTGATATCCCTACTTCCGGAACCACGGCAATAATTCCCTGATTGACGGTGACCGGCGTCTCGGCTATCGCGAGATAGCCAATTGGGGCGCGGGAAGACATCAGTAGCGTCCCTTTGGGTAATATCCCCGAACTCACTTTGGCTACGCCCGCGTCGGTCAAGTGGCGCTCCGTCGCCATCAAGATCGGACTGGACAATCCCGACATATCCTTCGGTGTACAGAAAGGGTGGACACCACCCTCCCAGAATTCCCGGTTCTTCGTGCTCGGTGTTCCACCACCGTATGCGAGAACCTCTTTCCCAATAGGCCGCACCTCCCATCCTTCCGGAAGGGCACCAGAATTCGAATCGGAAAAGCGGTCAGGGAAAAGGCCGAAAACCTCTGTCGGCAAACCGATATCGCGACCCGTTTGTTTTGCGTGCACTGGATCAAAATCGACAAACCAACTCTTGAACAGTGCAGTCATCATGGTCGCCAAAGTACGATTCATGCGGCAGTTAAGTTCAATTTTCTGGTCTAAACCGCTAAGAATGCGCGCAATGGCCTTCTGAACACGTAGTGGAGGAAGCGGCAATGGGATAAGACCCAGTATCTCCTGGTTCAACGACGGCATCGTCGCTCCATGAGCGTGTTGTTGAATCCAACTACGATATTGCTCCGTCCCCATCACATAGGAAATATATGTTGCATCTGGGCCACTCTCGGAGAATCGAAGCCGAATGCAATCACTCCCTTGTATCCATCCCTCTTCCTCTTCACGAACCAACGCGCGGCGCTCCACCGCCCCTTTTCTTGCGAAAAGAATATCGTCACGTCTCAACAAATATCGAGAAAGACGAGCCGCCGCATCCTCCCCCACCTTTGGTATGTCGCCAGCATCAATCCGATTGTCACCGATATTTTTGACTGCAATGACGGGGACCCCCTCATCGACGTAAGCCGAAGCATGCAGCATCGTCCCAAAAGGTCCCGTCTGTAAGTCTGCCAATCCACAATCAATCAGCGACCGTAGCGACGTGGATTTCCATGAACTCGGGAGAACACCGTATATGGATCGTGAATCACTCACCGTATCCCAGCTCCGTCAGGTTCTTCTTGATCATCTTATCGAGCTTTGCTCCTTCGTCCATCTGAGCATAAAGCTCTGTAGTCAATTCCCGCATCCGCTCCTCGAACGGCACACCCTCCTCTTCCTGTACCTCGGCGCCAACGTATCGACCCGGGGTAAGGACGAAGTCATGATCCCGAATCTCCTCGACGGAGACACATCTCCACCAGCCGGGGCGTTCCTCGAATGTCCCATCCGCATTGCGCCACTGGTGATAAACCCCGGCAATCTCCGCAATCTCCTCCCCGCTCAACTCCCGATGAACCCGTGTGGTAAGACTCCCCATCCTCCGCGCATCGATGAACAATGTCTCGCCGCGACGATCACGACGCTTGCGCACCTTGTCGGCGCGCTTGTTGCGGGTCAGGAACCACAGGCAGACCGGAATCTGCGTGGTGTAGAAGAGCTGGCCGGGCAGCGCGATCATGCACTCCACCAGATCGGCCTCGACCAGCGCCTTGCGGATCGCCAGCTCGTCGCGGGTGGAGGTGGACATGGAGCCGTTGGCCATCACGAAGCCGGCGGTGCCGGTGGGGCTCAGGTGGTGGAGGAAGTGCTGGATCCAGGCGTAGTTGGCGTTGTTGGCCGGCGGCGCGCCGTAGCGCCAGCGGGGGTCGTCGGCGAGCCGCCTGCCGCCCCACTCGGACATGTTGAACGGCGGGTTGGCGAGGATGTAGTCGGCCTTCAGGTCCTTGTGCAGGTCGTGGTGGAAGCTGTCGGCGTTGTGTTCGCCCAGGTCGGCGTCGATGCGCCGGATGGTCAGGTTCATCCGCGCCAGCCGCCAGGTGGTGGGGTTGGACTCCTGGCCGTAGACCACGATGTCCTCGCGCCGCCCGGCGTGCTCCTCGACGAACTTCTCGGACTGCACAAACATCCCGCCGGAGCCGCAGCAGGGGTCGTAGACCCGGCCGCGGGTCGGCTCCAGCATCCCCACCAGCAGGCGCACCACCGACTGGGGGGTGTAGAACTCGCCGCCACCCTTCCCCTCGACGGCGGCAAAGCGGCCGAGGAAGTATTCGTAGACCCGGCCGAGCAGGTCCTTGGAGCGCGCCTCGGCGTCGCCGAGGCCGATGTTGCCGATCTCGATCACCAGCTCGCCGAGGCGGGTCTTGTCGAGGGTGGGGCGGCCGTACTCCTTGTTCAGCACCCCGCGCAGCGACGGGTTCTCCCGCTCGATGGCGAGCATCGCCGCATCCAGGGTCTTGCCGATGGAGGGCTGCACCGCCTCGCCGCGGATCCTCTCCCAGCGCGCCTCCTCGGGCACCCAGAAGACCCCGGCGCCGATGTATTCGTCGCGGTCCTCGGGGTCGGTGTAGTCGCTCTCGCGGCGCTTCTCCAGGTCGTCGTAGAGCGCCTGGAAGGCATCCGAGATGTACTTGAGGAAGATCAGCCCGAGCACCACGTGCTTGTACTCGGAGGCGTCCATGTGGCCGCGCAGTTTGTCGGCCATCGCCCACAGGCGGTCTTCGAAGCCCAGGTGGGCGGATGAGCCCTTGGCGGCTCCCTTCTTCGGCACGGGGGACTCCTTATCGGTGAAGGACGAAATGGACGATAAGCGCCGAGATGGTAGCGGGAATCCCCCATCGGTTCATCCACCCGATAGCGCCGGGTGAATGACTCACTCCCCGGCCAGCCGCCGGATCTCCTCCAACAATGCGGGCGCGAGACGGTAACCCTGACCGGCCAGCTCCGCCAGCACCTCACGGACCGATCCGATCGCGCCACGCTCCTTGGCCACCACCAGCAGACCGCCGGTGCCGACCACCGGCACGCCGCGGCGGCGGGCGACGGCGCGACCGCGCCGTTCGTCGATGAGCAGGAAACGACAGGCGATTTGCCCGGCGAGGAGGATCGCCTCCGCCTCGCCTGGGTCGATGAGCCGTTTCAGATCGGTGGAATCGGCAGACAGCTCCACAACCGTCAGCCAGCCCTCCGCGATGGCCGCCGCCGAGCTGCTGGCGCGCATCGCCGCCGAGGTGAAGTCCGGCGCGGGCCAGTACTTCACGCCGCGCCCGCTGATCGACGCCATCGTGCGGGTGATGCGCCCCGAAGTGGGCGAGACCATCCACGACCCGGCCTGCGGCACCGGCGGCTTCCTGCTCTCGGCCTACGAGTTCATGAAGGGGCAGTCCAACGACCGCCGCGCCCAGCGCAAGCTGCGCGAGGCGACCTTCAGCAGCAACGACATCGTCGACGAGGTGGTGCGGCTCTGCGCCATGAACCTCTACCTCCACGGCATCGGCGGCGAGGAGAGCCCGATCCGCTCGGGCGACGCGCTGGCCACCCAGCCGAGCGAGCGCTACGACCTGGTGCTGACCAATCCCCCCTTCGGCAAGAAGTCGAGCTACCGGGTGGTGGGCGAGGACGGCGGGATCGAGACCGAGCGGGAGGACTACGCCCGCGACGACTTCAAGTACACCACCTCCAACAAACAGCTCAACTTCCTCCAGCACATCATGACCATCCTGGAGTCCAGCGGCCGGGCGGCGGTGGTGCTGCCGGACAACGTGCTGTTCGAGGCGGGCGCCGCCGGCGAGGGGGTCCGCCGCCGGCTGCTCGACCAGTTCGATTTCCACACCCTGCTGCGCCTTCCCACCGGCATCTTCTACCGGCCGGGGGTGAAGGCCAACGTGCTCTTCTTCGACAAGCGCCCCGCCGCCAAGACGGCGCAGACCCGCGCGTTGTGGATCCACGATCTGCGCACCAACCGGCACTTCACGCTGAAGAAGAATCCGCTGAAGGATGGCGACCTGGCGGAGTTTGAGAAGTGCTTCAAGGCGGGGAACCGCAGCCGCCGCCGCGAGAGCGAACGTTTCAAGCGCTTCACCTACGACGAGCTGATCGCCCGCGACAAGCTCAACCTGGACATCTTCTGGCTGAAGGACGAGGGACTCGACGACCTCGACGCCCTACCCGCCCCCGATGTCATCGCCCTGGAGATCGTCGAGAACCTGGAGGCGGCACTGGAGCAGTTCCGCACCGTGGCCGAGGAGTTGACCGAGCGCTGAACGCGCCGGAACGAAAGAGAACAGGCACGGCCGGCTCGCTCCCCAGCCAGCCGTCGGCACCGATACACCGCCACCCGGCCTCCGCCGACAGGCGGTAGCCGATCACCAAACGAACGGTCGGTCCGATCGCGCATTCACAAAACCGCTATCGGCGACCAACGCATACAATGACCGGGACGCCAGGATGCGTAGCGACCCGGCTCTTGGCGTCGCGGAAAAATAAGCTTCGCCCCGCGTGAGACGGCGACAACGACCGACAAGGAGTTCTCCATGCGACCCATCCGACGCTGGGCCTCGGCCCTATTGCTCTCCTCGCTCCCCCTGCTCGCTCCACTCCCCGCCGACGCCGCCCGGGTGCAGGTGATCGCCCGCGGCTCCAACCTGCACATGGCCAACGGCATCGACTTCGGCGGTCCGGACGGCCGCCTCTACGTGGTCAGCGGACCGGGCAGCCGGATCTCGGTGATGAACCGGCGCAGCGGCAACGTCCTCCATCAATACGACCAAAGCCAGTTCATCTACGGCTCCGACGACGTGGCGGTGGCCCCCGACGGCACGCTGTTCTTCACCAACATCTTCGACGGCACCATCGGGCGGATCGATCCCGACGGTTCGGCGTCGTTGATCGCCCAACTGCCGCCGGGGCCCAACGGCATCACCCTGGCGGAGGACGGGCGGCTCTACGCCAACACCACCATCCTCTCCGACTCGCTGTGGGAGATCGACCCCACCGGTGCCACCCCGCCGCGGCTGATCGTGGAGAACCAGGGCTACTACCTCAACGCCATGGACGTGGGGCCGGACGGCTTCATCTACGCGCCGGCGTGGCTCGGCGACCACACCGTGCTGCGGATCGACCCGGACAGCGGCGCGGTGACCCGCGTGGCCGACGGCTTCCTGCAGCCGCTGGCGGTGAAGTTCGACCGGCTCGGCCGGCTGCATGTGCTGGATAGCGGTGACAACACCATCACCCGGGTGGACCTCGCCAACGATACCCGCGAAGTGGTGGCGCAGCTCCCCCACGGCACCGACAACTTCGTCTTCGACGACGAGAACACCCTCTACGCCACCAACCACGAGGACGGGGCGGTGCGCAAGGTGCTGCCCCACGGCCGGCTGCGGGTGATCAACCGCAAGGGGATGATCCTGCCCGGCGGCATCGTGGTGCGCAGCGCGGCGAACGGCGCCGACCGCTTGATCGTCGGCGACTTCTTCTCCCTGCGCCACTTCGACGTGCGCGGCCGCCACGCCCGTCAGGTCGACACGGATCCGCAGATCTTCGGCAACCCGCAGCAGAGCGTGGCGACCAACTCGACGCTGGCCGACGACGGCGAGCACCTGATCCTCTCCACCTGGTTCCTCGGCGGTTCGGTGCAGGTGTGGGACCCGCAGACCAAGCAGGTGGTGGAGGTGCATACCGACCTGGCCCAGCCGACCAACGCGATCCCCTTCGACGGCGGCATCGCGGTGGCCCAGGGGGGCACCGGCACGGTGGTGCGGTTGGCGGATCGGGCGGTGCTGGGCAGCGGCTTCACCCTGCCCACCGGCATGGCGGCCGTCGGTGGCGATCTCTACGTGGCCGATTATCAGGAGGGGGCGGTCTACCGGATCACCGCTGGCGGCGTGCCGCTGGCGACGCGGGAGACGGTAGCCACCGGCCTGTCAGGGCCGGAGGGGATGACCGCCGAGGCGGCGGGAACGCTGCTGGTGGTGGAAGGCCGGGGGCGCCGGCTGTCGCGGATCGATCCGGCCAGCGGCACGCTAACCGCGGTGGCCGACGGCCTCGGCGTCGGCAACAACACCGAGGGGGTGCCGCTGACGGTGCCGAGCTGGATGAGCCTGAGCAGCGTGGCGGTGAATCCCGAGGGGGTGATCTACGTCACCGGCGATCGCGCCGCCGACGATCCCGACCGGGCCGACAGCGTGATCTACCGGATCACCGAGTAGGTGCAAGGGCCCGCCACCGAGAAGTCCGTCCCGGCAGATCCCCAACCGTAGGTCGGCGCTACTGCGCCGACGCGAACGGAGGCAGCAGGCTTACGGTGATGACGCTCGTTCCGAGCGGAAACGCCCACTCGGACAGCAGGGCGAAGGTCGTGAGGAGCGGTGCCTCCGTTCCCGTCGGCGCGGTAGCGCCGACCCGCGGCGACCCGTCCCAGCGGGGCGGCGTTGAGATAGATCCCCAACCGTAGGTCGGCGCTACTGCGCCGACGCGAACGGAGGCAGCGGGCTTACAGCGATGACGCTCGTTCCGAGCGGAAACTCCCACTCGGGCAGTAGGGCGAAGGTCGTGAGGAGCGGTGCCTCCGT
>NZ_BAAHXB010000147.1:0-12784 GCF_054657215.1 Endothiovibrio diazotrophicus | reverse complement strand
TCTGCCCTCCCGCGGCTCGATCCCCCATAGTCCGACAGGCTCCTAGGAGCCGCGGATTGGGACAACCCATCCGACGAAATCAACTGACGGAAGTGCGTGCGACGGGTGGCGTGCCCTTTTCAGCCGGCGTCGTCGGAACGGCGCTGGAGCAGGTCCTCGACCCCGCCCCGTGGCTGGTATTCCGGGACCACCTCGCGGATCAACGCCGCCACCCTCGGCCATCGAGCCCGCCTGGATCACCAGTTGCGCCGCCTCCGGGATGGTCATGAAATAGCGGGTGATCTCGGGGTGGGTGACGGTGACCGGGCCGCCCCGCCGGATCTGCTCGCGGAACTCGGGCATCACCGAGCCGGAGGAGCCGGGCACGTTGCCGAAACGGACCATCGAAAAGCGGATGGTGGCGCAGCGTCTGGCCAGTCCCTGCAGGATCAGCTCCGCGAAGTGCTTGTTCGCCCCCATCACGTTGGTGGGGCGCACCGCCTTGTCGGTAGAGATCGATACCATATGCTCCACCCCACCGGCGCCGGTGACCAGGATCGCCCGGCCGCGGACGCAGGCGTGGAGCAGCTCTTCCCGGGGCGGGATCGGCCCGCGCCCGAGCACGTCGTCGATGTCGATCTCGCGGATCTCGTCCACCTGGGCGTTGCCGGCCACCAGATCCACCAGTCCCGGCACCGTGCGCACATGCACCGGAAAGCGCCCGAGGCTCTCAACCACCGCCCGACGGCGGACGTGGGATACCGATGGCATCGCCATCAGCACGCTGCTGATCTGCCGCTCTGTGATCAGTTGCGGCAGGTGCGATGGCGGATAGACGCGCATTCCGCCGATCAGACTGCCGTGGAGGGCGGGATGGTCGTCGACGAAGGCGACGGGATCGAACTTCTGACCACAGGGCGAGCGGGATCATAATCAGATCCGCCGCCACCACGATCCATCGTTTGGCCGAGCGTGAGAGGTGCCGGCGCGGGGGCGGAGTGGGTTTTGCGGGAGGCGGCGGACGGACGTTCATGGGCTCTTCTTGGTGGCGCTTCCCTCCTGCGAGGCGCCCGATCGCGGCGCGCCCGAGCCGCGGTGGATCACTCCTCCGTCCATTTGGTCAGCGCGTCGATGATCTGCTTGGCCTGGTCCCTGGACGAGATGTTGAACTTCGATTTCTGCAGGTACTCGCCGTTGCGCTTCTGGTAGCGGCGGATGGTGTAGCGGTCGGGGCTGTAGGCCTCCTTGCGGGCGTCCCAGTCCTGGTAGCGGTAGATCACCGTCGCCCAGGCCCCCTTGCTCAGCACCTGCTTGTCCAGCTCCTTCACCACGTCCACGCCGCCTTCGCTGTAGTTGACGGTCAATTCGTCCACGGTCTCGGCCATTGTTCGATCCTGTTCGTTGGTTTACGTCGATCCGTCCCCGCGCTCACCTGGGCGATTCGGGGCCGGATCCGAGGGGCGAGACGCCGGGGCGTGGCGGGGGGAGGGGGACTTCCCGTTGGGGAGGTGCCGGGCGGGGCCGGCCGGGTGACTCATGACTCCCTCGCCGGCCACGTCCCTCGCGTCTTCGCCGTGGTTTGTACCACCGATGGCGCGTGAGGTTCAATCGCGCAGCGTCGGTCCGGCGAGGTGAACCCGCTCCCCCTCCGGCGTTTCGCAGCGGTCGGTGGCTGTCGCAGAGTTCGATGGTGGCGCGGGTGGACGACGGAGGGGAGGGTCATGGCAAAAGGGGTCGCGTTATTCGGGCGGTGCGTTTAACCTGCAAAGGGGCCGTGCCCCACCGTCGGCTCGTATCACGTCGCCGCTCCCCGTTTTCCTGCGCCGTCCCTTGCGTGGTTTTCGCCGAGAGACCCCGACCCGCCGATGCTCCCCCTCGACCCGCTGAGCTTCCCGTTGACCGGCCTGCGCCTGATCGAGGCGAGCGCCGGCACCGGCAAGACCTACACCATCGCCAATCTTTACCTGCGGCTGATCCTGGAGCGGGGGCTCGACGTCACCCGGGTGTTGGTGGTCACCTTCACCAAGGCGGCCACCGAGGAGCTGCGCGACCGTATCCGCAAGCGGTTGCGCGAGGGGCTGGAGCGGCTGGAGCAGGGGAGCGGGAGGGGGGACGAACTCGATGCGCTGCTCGCCCGCGGCGGTGACGAGGCCGCTGGGCGGCTGCGCGATGCGCTGATCCGCATGGACGAGGCGGCGGTCTTCACCATCCACGGTTTCTGCCAGCGGATGCTCCAGGAGAACGCCTTCGAGAGCGGCACCCTGTTCGACGTGGAGTTCATCGCCGACGAGCTGGAGATGAAGCGCACCATCGCCGCCGACTTCTGGCGCATCCGTTTCCACCGCGCCGACGAGGGGGAGGCGCGCTGGGCGCGTGGTGAGTGGGGGACGCCGGCGGGGCTGTTCGGGACGCTGCGGCCGCTGCTCGGCCGGGAGCAGGTGACGCTCCTGCCGACGGTCACGGCGGCGCAACTGGACGAGGCGCAGGCGGCGCGCGGGGCCGCGCTGACGACGGTGCTGCGGGAGTGGGCCGGGAGCGGTAAGGTGGTGGCCGAACTGCTGCTCACCCACAAGGGGTTGAGTCGCGCCGCCACCACCTACCGTAACGATGTGGTGGAGGGGGCGCTCGAAGGGCTCGCCGGCTTCCTGGAGGGGGGCGAGGGGGCGCTGCCGGCGGGTTTCGAGCTCTTTACCCGCCATCGTCTCGAAGACCCCAAGTCCCTCAAGAAGCGGGCCGAGGCGCCCGAACACCCGTTCTTCGACGCCTGCGAGGCGCTGTGGCAGGCCGACCGCCGTCACGCCGACCTGCGCCGCGCCCGACTCCTTGCCGAGGCGCTGGACTACGTTCGCGACCAGCTCCAGGTCCGCAAGGAGCAGCAGCGGGTGCTGGCCTACGACGATCTGCTCAGCCGTCTCGACTTCGCCCTGCTCGGCGAGGGGGGAGAGACCCTGGCGGCGCGGGTGGCCGGACTCTTCCCGGCGGCGATGATCGACGAGTTCCAGGACACCGACCCGCTCCAGTACCGTATCTTCCGCCGCATCTACGGCGAGCGCCCCGATTGCGGGTTGTTCATGATCGGCGATCCCAAGCAGGCGATCTATGGTTTCCGCGGGGCCGACATCTTCACCTACATCGCCGCCCGCCGCGACGCCGATCCCGACCAGGGCTGCTTCACCCTGGGTACCAACTGGCGTTCCGCCTCGCCCCTGGTGGATGCGGTCAACACCCTTTTTCAATCGGTGGAGGCCCCCTTCCTTTACCGTGACGAGATCGATTTCCACCCGGTGGCGGCGGCGGGCCGGGCCGATGAGCGGCCGCTGATCCTCGATGGTGAGGTGCCACCGCCGCTGACCGCCTGGCTACCGAGACGCGACGACGACAAGCCGCTGCCGAAGAATCGGGCCCGGGTGCTGTTCGCCGAGGCGGTGGCGGCCGAGGTGGCCCGCATGCTGCAGCTGGCCGAGGCGGGGCGGGCGGAGTTGGAGGGACGGACGCTGCGTGCCGGCGATTTGGCGGTGCTGGTGCGCGACCGCTTCGAGGCGGCGGAGGTGCGTGGGCGGCTCGCCGCGGTCGGGGTGGGTAGCGTCTATATCAGCCGCGACAGCGTCTTCCAGACCGCCGAGGCCGGCGAGCTGTTGCGGTTGATGGGGGCGGTGGCCGAGCCGGCCAACGGTCGCGCCCTGCGCGCCGCCCTGGTGACCACCCTGCTCGGCGTCGACGGACGACAGTTGGAGGCGATGGGGCGCGAGGAAGGGGGCGCCTGGGAGGCGTGGCTGGAGGCGTTCCACCGCTATCACCGCCAGTGGCGCGACCACGGCTTCATGGCGATGTTCCAGACCTTGCTCCACGAGCGGGGGGTGGCCCATCGTCTGCTCGCCCTGGAGGAGGGGGAGCGGCGCCTCACCAACCTGCTCCAGCTGGCTGAGCTGGCCCAACTGGAGGCGGCGGAGCGCTTCGGCATGGTGGGGTTGATCCACTGGTTGGTAGCGTCCATCGACCAGCCGGACGGCGATGCCGAGGAGCAGCAGCTGCGGCTGGAATCCGACGAGCGGCTGGTGCAGGTGGTGACCATCCACAAGTCGAAGGGGCTGGAGTACCCGGTGGTCTTCCTGCCGGGGCTGTGGAACGGCCGGCCGCTCAGCGACGAGGGGCAGCTGCTGCTGTTTCACGAGGAGCGCGAGCGCTCCCTCTGTGCGGACCTGGGCAGTGAGCGGCGTGACGCCCATCTGGCGCTGGCGCAGCGCGAACGCCTGGCCGAGGAGCTGCGCCTGCTCTACGTGGCGCTGACCCGCGCCAAATACCGTTGCTGCTTCGGCTGGGGGGCGGTGAAGGGGGCGGAGGCGACGGCGCTGGCGTGGCTGCTGCACGGCGGCGAGGAGGGGATGGGCGGGCTCGACGACGGGGCCCTGGAGGGCGCCTTGCAGCGGTTCGCCCCGCACATCGAGGTGGTGGCACCGCCGCAGCGGGGAGCGGGTGTCGCGGTCGCCGGCCGGTCGCTGGCGGGAGGGCGTGCCCGCCCCTTCGGCGGCCGTGCCGAGGACCGTTGGCTGGTGACCAGCTACTCCGGTCTGGTGGCGGGCATCGAGCATGGCGACACCCTGCGTCACGAGCGCCCCGACCACGATGCGGTGGAGCCGGTCGCCGAGGCCGCGACCGGCCTCCGCCGCGACCGCTTCAACTTTCCCCGCGGCTCCCGCGCCGGGCTGTTCCTGCACACCCTGCTGGAGCAGCTCGATTTTACCGACCGGCGCGACGAGCCGTGGAGCCGCGACATCGAGCGCCAGTTGGAGCGCCACGGCTTCGAGGTGGAGTGGCGGCCCGCGGTCGAGGAGCTGCTGGGCGGTGTCCTCGACGCCCCGTTGGCCGAGGGGGTCGCCCTCGGTCAGGTCGGGCGGTCCGACCGGCGTGACGAGCTGGCCTTCCACTTCCCCCTGGCGCCCATCGAGGCGATCGGTCTCAACCGGTTGCTGGATCGCTTCCCCGGCTATTTCAGCGGTGAGCGGGCACTCACTTTCTCGCCGTTGGAGGGGGTGATGAAGGGGTTCATCGACCTGGTCTTCCGGGTTGGCGACCGTTACTACCTGGCCGACTACAAGTCCAACCACCTGGGCGACGCGCTGGGCGATTACGGTCCTGATGCGCTGGCCGCGGCGATGGCCGAGCACCGCTACGACCTTCAGTACCTGATCTACACGGTCGCGCTGCACCGCCACCTGCGGCGCAGTCTCCCCGGCTACGACTACCGGCGCCACTTCGGCGGCGTCTTCTACCTCTTCCTGCGCGGCCTCACCCCCCGGCTGCCCGGCAACGGCGTCTGGTTTGACCACCCCGACCCCGCCCTGATTGACGCCCTCGACCGCTACTTCGCGGGAGACCGGCCGTGAACCTGCTCGATCGGCTGCTCGCCCGCGGGGTGATCCGCGACCTGGATCTCCACTTCGCCCGTCTCATGGGGCGCTTGGCCGTCGAGGAGAGTGACCACTTGCTGTTGGCCGCCGCCCTGGCCAGTCAGGCGGCCGGAGAGGGACACGTCTGTCTGGAGCTGGCACGAGTGGCCGATGGCCCGCTGTGGGAGGGAGGCGAGCACGCGCCACCGCTGACGGTGTGGCGGGAGGCGCTACGCGGGAGCGGGCTGGTCGGCGGTCCCGATGCCAGCGAGCCGTGTCCGCTGATCCTGGAGGACGACCGCCTCTACCTTGCCCGTTACCACTTTTTCGAGACCCGCCTGGCGACGGCTCTGGCGGCGCGGGCCGACTGGATCGAAGGGATCGACGAGGGGCGGCTGCGGGCGGGGCTGGCCCGCCTCTTCCCCGCCGCTCCAGTCCTCTCCCCGGTCGTCCCCCCGGTCGTCCCCCCGGCCCCTTGCGGTCGCGGCCAGCTCGGCCTGTTCGACGAGCCGGCCGCGCCGACCCCCGATCGGCAGCCCGACTGGCAGCCCGACTGGCAGCGGCTCGCCGCGGCGCTGGCGGTGTTGCGCCGCTTCGCGGTCATCTCCGGTGGCCCCGGCACCGGCAAGACTCGCACCGTCACCTCGATCCTCGCCTTGCTGGCCGAGCAGGGGGTCACTCGCATCGCGCTCGCCGCCCCCACCGGCAAGGCCGCCGCCCGCCTCAGCGAGTCGATCAAGCAGGCCAAGGTGTCGCTGCCCCTCGGCGACGGGTTGCGGACCGCCATCCCCGAGGAGGCGGTGACCCTCCATCGTCTGCTCGGGGTGCGCCCTGGACGCGCCCGTCCCCGCCACCACGCCGACAACCCGCTGCACCTGGAGCTGCTGGTGGTGGACGAGGCGTCGATGGTGGATCTGCCACTGATGGCGCGGCTGCTCGATGCGCTGCCCGCCACCTGCCGGCTGATCCTGCTGGGGGATCGCGACCAGCTCGCCTCGGTAGAGGCGGGGGCGGTGCTCGGTGACATCTGTGGGGAAGATGGGGGCGAAGGCGGGAGTGGCTGGTCGGCGGCGGCCACTGCGCGGCTGGTGCGGGTCACCGATACGCCGCCCGCCGTCGGGGGGCGCGCGCCGCCGATTGCCGATTCCATCGCCATTCTGCGCAGGAGCTACCGTTTCGGCGGCGATAGCGGCATCGGTGAGCTGGCTCGTGCGGTCAACGCCGGCGATGGCGGCCACGCCCGCGAACTGCTCGCGGTCGGCCGCTTCGACGACCTCGCCCTCCATCCCGCCGACGAGCGGGAGGTGGCCGGGCTGATCGCCCGGCGGGCGGTGGAGCACTACCGCCCCTTCCTGGAGGCGGCTACTCCACAGGAGGCGCTGGCCGCGTTCGACCGCTACCGTATCCTCTGCGCCCTGCGCGAGGGGCCCTTTGGGGTGGTCCGTGCCAACGAGGGTGCCGAGCGGGCGCTGTGCGCCGCCGGCCTGATCCCGCGCCGCGAGCGGGGTGACCTTCCGTGGTACCCCGGCCGGCCGATCCTGGTGGGGCACAATGACTATGCCCTCGGCCTGTTCAACGGTGACATCGGGTTGATCCTCCCCGATCCGCAGGCGGACGGTGCCTTGCGCGCCTTCTTCCCGCCTGTCGGGGGGGCCGACGGGGCGTTGCGCAGACTGCATCCCAATCGCCTGCCCGAGGTGGAGACGGTCTACGCGATGACCGTGCACAAGTCCCAGGGCTCCGAATTCGACCGCCTGCTGCTGATCCTCCCCCCCGCGGAGAATCCGCTGGCCACCCGCGAGCTGCTCTACACCGGTATCACCCGCGCCCGCCGGGCGGTGGAGCTGTGCGCAGCCCCCAACGTCCTGGAGCAGGTCGCCCGCCGCCGTGTCTACCGCACCTCGGGGCTACGCGCCCGGCTGTGGGGGCGTTCACTTCCCGTCTGATCAATCAGGCGTGTGAGATGCTCTCTTTTCGACGCCCGTATTTCCCGCAATCGTAGAATGGGCAAAGCATCGCGTGCCCATCAAAGCGGCCACTGCCACGGCAAAGATCACCGCCTTTGTTCGATGGGCACGTCGCAATCGCTCCTTTGCCTATCCTACGGGGCCGGCATCCCCATTTCTCCGATTGACGAACTGTAGTCTTTCCAACACATAGCCGCGTCATAATCCGCGGGCCCGGCCGGATCTGTTACCATTTGTGCCCCCCTTTCCGCTCCCCGGGCAGACCCTCACGATGAGCTACGAACGCGACAATATCCGCCGCATGCACGGCTACGCCCCCGGTGAGCAGCCGGCCTCGGCGAAGGTGGTGAAGCTGAACACCAACGAGAACCCCTATCCGCCGGCCGCGGCGGTGATGGAGGCGCTCCGCGCGGTGACCGCGGAGGAGCTGCGCCGCTATCCGCCGCCGTTTTCCCAGCCGTTCCAGCAGGTCGCCGCCCAGCTTCACGGGCTCGCCCCGGAGAACATCGTCGCCACCAACGGCGGCGACGAGCTGCTGCGCCTGGCGATCACCACCTTCGTCGATCCCGGCCGCCCGATCGGTGTCGCCGAGCCCAGCTATTCCCTCTATCCGGTGCTCGCGGAGATCCACGACTCGCCCACCTTCCGGGTCGATCTCAACGACCACTGGGAGATGCCGGAGAACTTCGCCGCGTTGATGAACGAGGCGGACGTGCCGCTCACCTTCGTCGTCAACCCCCACGCCCCCACCGGCCGGCTGGAGTCGGTGGAGCGGCTGTCGCGGATCGCCGCGGAGCTCGATGGGGTGCTGCTGGTGGACGAGGCCTACGTCGACTTCGTCGATCCGGAACTGGCCCACGACGCGGTGGAGCTGGTGCGCCGCCACGACAACGTGCTGCTCCTGCGCACCCTCTCCAAGGGCTATTCGCTGGCCGGCCTGCGCTTCGGCTACGGCCTCGGTGCGGCGTCGCTAATCGAGCCGATGCAGGCGAAGGCGAAGGACAGCTACAACAAGGACATCGTCGGCCAGCGGCTGGCCGCCGCCGCGCTGACGGCGCGGGCGGAGGCCGCCGACAGCTGGCGCCGGGTGCGCGCCGAGCGCGGGCGGGTGAGCGAGGCGCTGGCGGCGTTCGGCATCGACTGTCTCCCCTCGCAGACCAATTTCCTCCTCGCCCGGGTGCCCGAGGGGCTCGCCGGCGGCGCCCGTGCGATCTATCAGGCGCTGAAGGAGCGCGGGATCTTCATCCGCTATTTCGATCTGGACCGGTTGCGCGACAAGTTGCGCATCACCATCGGCACGCCGCAGGAGAACGACGCCCTGCTGGGCGCCCTCGGCGAGATCGTCGGTTTCGCCGCCGGGTGAGCGTCGCCGCTGCTCGGGCGGCACTTTTTAGAAAAAAACTGAAAGCGAAGGACTATGAAAGTAACCATCTTCGGTTCCGGGTATGTGGGGTTGGTGACCGGCGCCTGTCTGGCGGAGGTCGGCAACGAGGTGCTCTGCGTCGATATCGACGAGGAGAAGATTCGGCGCTTGAAGGAGGGAGAGGTCCCGATCTACGAGCCGGGACTGGACGAGTTGGTGGAGCGCAACGCCAGTCGCGGGCGCCTCTCCTTCACCACCGACGTGGCTGAAGGGGTGGCCTTTGGGCTGTTCCAGTTCATCGCCGTCGGCACGCCGCCCGATGAGGATGGCTCGGCCGACCTGCGCCATGTGTTGGCGGTCGCCAGGGGGATTGGCGAGCGGATGGACGAGTACCGCATCGTGGTCGACAAGTCGACCGTGCCGGTGGGAACCGCCGACAAGGTGCGCGCGGCGATCGACGAGGAACTGACCGGCCGTGGCGTGGCGTTGGAGTTCGACGTGGTCTCCAATCCGGAGTTTCTCAAGGAGGGGGCGGCGATCGACGACTTCATGCGCCCCGATCGCATCGTCGTCGGCACCGACAACCCGCGTACCCTGGAACTGCTGCGCGCCCTCTACGCGCCGTTCAATCGCAATCACGAGCGGCTGGTGGCGATGGACGTCCGTTCGGCGGAGCTGACCAAATACGCCGCCAACGCCTTGCTCGCCACCAAGATCAGTTTCATGAACGAGCTCTCCCACCTGGCCGAGCGGTTGGGGGCTGATATCGAGAAGGTGCGTGTCGGCATCGGTTCCGACCCGCGTATCGGCTACCACTTCATCTACCCCGGCTGCGGCTACGGCGGCTCCTGTTTTCCCAAGGACGTGCAGGCGCTGGAGCGCACCGCCCATGAGGTCGGCTTCGAGGCCACCCTGCTGCAGGCGGTGGAGACGGTCAACCGGCGGCAGAAGGAGGTGCTGTTCGGCAAGATCGAGCGCCACTACGGCGGCGCGCTGGCGGGCAAGACCTTCGCCCTGTGGGGGCTCGCCTTCAAGCCCAATACCGACGACATGCGCGAGGCGCCGAGCCGCACCCTGATGGAGGCATTGTGGGCCGCCGGTGCACGGGTTCGCGCCCATGACCCGGAGGCGATGGAGGAGGCGCGTCGGATCTATGGCGAGCGGGACGATCTGATGTTGTGCGATACCCCCGAGGAGGCCCTGGACGGGGCGGACGCCCTGGTGGTGGTGACCGAATGGAACGTCTTCCGCAGTCCCGACTTCCAGTTGCTCAAGGCGCGGTTGCGCCACCCGGTGATCATCGACGGGCGTAACGTCTATGATCCGGAGCCGGTGCGCCAAGCCGGCTTCACCTACTACGCCATTGGCCGGCCGGCACCCACCGACATAGAGGCGGCGTGACAGCTCCATAAAAGTTCTGATTACGGGGTGCGCTACTCCATCGAGAACCCGAACGCCTATGTCGACGCCAATCTGGTGGGGTTCGGCAACTTGCTGGAGGGGTGCCGCCACCATGGCGTCGAACACCTGGTCTACGCCTCCAGCAGCTCGGTCTACGGCGCCACACCGACATGCCGTTCTCGGTGCATCAGAACGTCAACCACCCGGTGAGCCTCTATGCGGCGACGAAGAAGGCCAACGAGCTGATGGGCCACAGCTACAGCAGCCTGTTCAACCTGCCCACCACCGGTCTGCGCTTCTTCACCGTCTACGGACCGTGGGGGCGGCCGGACATGGCCTACTTCAAGTTCACCCGCAAGATCCTCGCCGGGGAGCCGATCGACGTTTTCAACCACGGCAGACACCGCCGCGACTTCACCTACATCGACGACATCGTCGAGGGGGTGGTGCGGGTGCTTGACCGCATCCCCGCGCCCAATCCCGACTGGTCGGGGGACGCCCCCGACTCCGCTACGGCGGCTGAACCGCCGCGTGTAGGAGCGGCCCCGAGGCCGCGATGGCGCCCGTTCCGCCAACCCCCGCAAGTTGCGGAAGGGTGGGCACTTCGAACCATCGCGGCCTCGGGGCCGCTCCTACAGGTTGGGGCTGCACCATACAGCCAAGAGAACGGGCCCGCATGCGGGCCCGTTCTCGTTTCCGCCGTAGGTCGCCGCGGGGAGCGGCGATCTACGGGGGTAGCCCGTTCGCGGGATCAATCCTTGCCGCGCGAGGCGCGCTTGCGGTCGTTCTCGCCGAGCAGCTTCTTGCGCAGACGGATGTGGTTGGGGGTCACCTCGACCAGCTCGTCGTCGTCGATGAACTCCAGCGCCTGCTCCAGGGTGTGCACCACCGGCGGGGTCAGCACCTGCGCCTCGTCGGTGCCGGAGGCGCGCACGTTGGTCAGCTGCTTGCCTTTCAGCGCGTTGACCACCAGGTCGTTCTCCCGCGAGTGGAGGCCGACGATCATCCCCTCGTAGACCTCTGTGCCGTGGCCGATGAACATGCGGCCGCGCTCCTGCAGGTTGTAGATGGCGTTGGTCAGCGCCTTGCCCGGTGCGTTGGCGATCATCACCCCGTTCTTGCGGCTGCCGTAGTCGCCGCGCTTGAACGGCCCGTAGTGGTCGAAGACGCTGTAGATCAGCCCCGAACCCTGGGTGGCGGTGAGGAACTCGGTGCGGAAGCCGATCAGTCCGCGGGCCGGCATGATGTAGTCGAGGCGCACCCGGCCGCGGCCGTCGGGCACCATGTTCTTGAGGTCGCCGCCGCGCGCGCCCAGCTTCTCCATCACCCCGCCCTGGTGCTGTTCCTCGACGTCCACGGTGACCTGCTCGAACGGCTCCATCGGCTCGCCGTCGATCTCGCGGACGATGACCTCGGGGCGCGACACGCCCAGCTCGAAGCCCTCGCGGCGCATGTTCTCGATCAGCACCGAGAGGTGCAGCTCGCCGCGGCCGGAGACGCGGAACTTGTCGGGGTCCGAGCCCTGTTCGACGCGTAGCGCCACGTTGTGCACCAGCTCCTGGTCGAGGCGCTCCTTGATCTGGCGGGAGGTGACGAACTTGCCGTCCTTGCCGGCGAACGGCGAGTTGTTGACCTGGAAGGTCATGCTGACGGTGGGCTCGTCCACCGACAGCGGTGCCAGCGCCTCCACCGCGGCGGGGTCGCACAGGGTGTCGGAGATGTTCAGCGGGTCGAGGCCGGTGAAGCAGACGATGTCGCCCGCCTGGGCCTCCGGCACCTCCACCCGCTCCAGCCCCATGAAGCCGAAGAGCTGCAACACGCGGCCGTTGCGCCGACCCCCTTCCTTGTCCACCACGGTCACCGCGGTGTTGGTCTTGACCCGCCCGCGGGTGATCCGGCCGATGCCGATGACGCCGACGTAGCTGTTGTAGTCGAGCTGCGAGACCTGTAGCTGGAAGGGATCCTCCGGCTCCACCTGGGGCGGGTGGACGTGGTCGACGATCGCCTGCAGCAGCGGGGTCATGTCGCCCTCGCGCACGCTGGAGTCGAGGCCGGAGAAGCCGCCCAGGCCGGAGGCGTAGACCACCGGGAAGTCGAGCTGCTCGTCGGTGGCGCCGAGGCGGTCGAAGAGGTCGAAGGTCTGGTCCAGGGCCCACTCCGGGCGGGCAGCCGGGCGGTCGATCTTGTTGACCACGACGATCGGGTGGAGACCGCGGCGTAGCGCCTTTTCGGTGACGAAGCGGGTCTGCGGCATCGGCCCCTCGACCGCGTCGACCAGCAGCAGCACCGAGTCGACCATGGAGAGGACCCGCTCCACCTCGCCGCCAAAGTCGGCGTGGCCGGGGGTGTCGACGATGTTGATGCGGTATTCGCCCCACTGGATGGCGGTGGGCTTGGCGAGGATGGTGATGCCTCGCTCGCGCTCCTGGTCGTTGGAGTCCATGGCGCGTTCTTCGAGCTGGGTGCGCTCATCGAGGGTGTCTGACTGCTTCAGGAGCTGGTCGACCAGGGTGGTCTTGCCGTGGTCGACGTGGGCGATGATGGCGATGTTGCGCAGGTTTTCGATCATGGGGGCCGCCGCGGGGGTAGGAAAAAAATGGTGGCGAATTATACTCCAGCGCGCCCGCAGATGGGGGATCGTGTTATCGCCAGGGATGGTGGGTATGCGGCGGGAGGGCAGGGAGCCC
>NZ_BAAHXB010000146.1:0-13028 GCF_054657215.1 Endothiovibrio diazotrophicus | reverse complement strand
CCTCGCCCGGTGTGTCCTCACCGCCGCCGCCGAGGAGCTGGCGAGCCACTGCGGCGCGGAGGCAGTCGGCACGCTGCCCACCCCGCCGGATTCCAGCCAAAACGTCGAACTGCCGCCCGCGCCGGAGCTGGAGGATCGGGAGGCGGTGGAGCGGTGGAGTCGGGCGGTGCTGGATGAGGGGCGGGAGATTGGGCGGGTCGAAGGGCAAGAGATGGGGAGAAAGGAGGGTAGAGAGGAGGGGCTGAATGAGGGCACAATCCGGATCGCCCGGAATCTGTTGAAGAAGGGAATGGAGAAAGGCGAGGTGGTGGAAGTCACTGGCCTATCCTTAACGGAAGTCGATCGGTTGTGAAACTGCCATGTATTGGGATGTCAAAACAGTACGACCGCTTGATAACTACAGAATCCACGTCCAGATCGAGGATGGAAGAGAGGGGATCTTTGACCTGAAGCCGTATCTTGATCGCGGCGTTTTTCGTAAGTTGCGCGACAAGCGCTATTTTGATCGAGTAGGAATTGTGTTTGGGGCAGTCACTTGGCCGCATGAACAGGACATCGCAGCGGAAACGCTGGTGGCAGGTATGGTTCCTGCGGATCAAGGGAAAAAATGGTGACTGCGTTATGGTTTTTTCAACATCCTCCTTTCGAGGAGCCGTGGGAGCGCAAAAAATCCATGAATACACTTGGCAACCGAATTACCACCAACCCCCGCCAATGCGGAGGCCGCCCCTGCATTCGTGGCATGCGAATTCGCGTATCCGATGTGCTGGACCTCCTGGCCACCGGGATGAGCGCTGAACAGGTGCTGGAAGAGCTACCGGATCTCGAAGTGGAAGATGTCCAGGCCGCCCTTCAATACGCCTCTCGCAGACTCAACCACCCGACGCTCGCGGCGTGATTTTCTGGATCGACGCCCAGCTCTCTCCGGCCCTCGCGCCTTGGATCAAGGAGCGATTCGGGGTCGATGCATATTCCGTGAAATATCTGGGTTATCGTGACGCAGATGATGTGGATATCTTTCTTTCCGCGAAGCAGGCCGGAGTGATCGTCATCACCAAAGACAGGGATTTTCTGGATCTATTGGATACCCATCGGACTCCAGCAGGCGGATGCCCGCGGCCTCGATGACGATCTTGCGCTGTTTGTAGAGGTGCCCGATCGCCTCCTTGAAACTCTTTTTGCTGACCCCCAGCACCCGCTGGATCTCCTCCGGGGCGCTCTTGTCGTGGAGTGCCAGGAAGCCGCCGTTCTTGCGCAGTCGGGCGAGAATCTCGCTGCCCAGGTCACCGATCCGCTCTTCGCCGCGCCGGTTCAACACCACGTCGATCTTGCCGTCGCTGCGTACCCGCTTGACGTAGCCACGCATGCGCTTGCCGTAGCGCGGCTCCTGAAAGAGGTCGTCGTTGTGGATCAGCCCCCAATGGCTGTCGTCGACGATCACCTTGACGCCGAGCTCGGTGCGTTCGGCGACCAGCAGTGTCACCTCGTCCATCGGCTTCAGGCGGGGGGGCGAGCGGTCGAGAAAACGGTCGATCTTGGAGCTGGCCACCAGCCGCCCTTCGCCGTCCTGTTTGACGTGGACGATGTAGGACTTGCCGATCTCCATCGGCCGGCGCTGCTCCGGCACGGGGGCCAGCAGGTCCTTGTCCAGCCCCCAGTCGAGGAACGCCCCCGCCTGGCTGCGGTCGATCACCTGGAGATAGGCGAACTCGCCGAGTTTGGCCCGCGGGCGCTGGGTGGTGGCGATGATCTCGCCCTCGGAATCGAAGTAGAGAAATACCTCCACCACGTCACCCACCCGGGTTCCCGCCGGTACGAACCGATTGGGGAGCAGGATCTCCCCCCACTCTTCACCCTCCAGGTAGCGGCCGAAAGGCACCTCTTTGACCACCCGCAAGCGATTGAACCGCCCCACTTCAACCATCGGATCGACCCCCTTCTACAGGCCCGCGACGAGCGGCGCAGACTACCACGTCCGTCGGCGCCGCCTTGCCGAAATCGCCCCGGTTTCCCGTCGCCGCGGCGGAGTGGGGTAGTATAGGGCGCTTTAGCCGGGCCTCTTCTCTCCATGCCGATCCGTCGTCTTCCTCCCCAACTGGTCAACCAGATCGCCGCCGGCGAGGTGGTGGAGCGGCCCGCGTCCGTGATCAAGGAGCTGCTGGAGAATGCCCTCGACGCCGGGGCGTCGAAGATCGAGATCGAGGTGGAGAAGGGGGGGATCGGCCGTATCCGCATCCGCGACGACGGTAAGGGGATCCCGAAGGAGGAGCTGCCGCTGGCGCTCTCCCGCCACGCCACCTCGAAGATCGCCTCCCTCGACGACCTGGAAGCGGTGGCCTCCCTCGGTTTCCGCGGCGAGGCGCTGCCGGCGATCGCTTCGGTCTCGCGCTTCTGCGTCACCTCGCGCACGCCCGACGAAGAGGGCGGCTGGAAGCTGTGCGGTGACGGCCGCGAGCTGGAGAGCGAGCCCGCTCCCGCGCCGCACCCGCCGGGGACCACCGTGGAGATGCGTGATCTCTTCTTCAACACCCCCGCCCGGCGCAAGTTCCTGCGCAGCGAGAAGACCGAGTTCGGCCACCTGGAGGCGGTGGTGCGCAAGATCGCGCTGTCGCGCTTTCCGGTGGAGTTCCTGCTGCGCCACAACGGCCGCAACGTCTTTCATCTGCGCGCGGCAATGGACGAGGCGGCGCGGCTGAAGCGGGTGGAGGGGCTGCTCGGCGGCGAGTTCGTGGCCAACGCCCTGGCCATGGAGTTCGCGGCGATGGGGCTGCGGCTGTGGGGCTGGATCGGCCGGCCCACCTTCTCCCGTGGCCAGCCCAATCTGCAGTACTTCTTCCTCAACGGCCGCATGGTGCGCGACAAGCTGGTCACCCACGCCCTGCGCCAGGCCTACCAGGATGTGCTCTACCACGGCCGCCACCCGGCCTACGCGCTGTTCCTGGAGATGGATCCGAAGCTGGTGGACGTCAACGCCCACCCGGCCAAGGCGGAGGTGCGCTTCCGCGACTCCCATCTGATCCACGACTTCCTCAGCCGTTCGGTGAAGCGGGCGTTGGCGGAGGACCGGCCGGAGACGGACGGGGGGGAGGGGCCCGCGTTGACGCCGTCGGCTCCGGCGCCGGCTCCGGCGACTTCCGCCGCTCCGTTCTCCCGAACGGCGTCTTCCTCCGGTGGTGGCTTCCCGTACCAGCAGCGGGGACTCGGTCTCTCCTCCCGCCCGCGCCACGGGGTGGCGGAGGAGATGGGCGCCTATGCCGCGCTCCATCCGCGCAACGAGCCGGCCCCGCCGCCGGAGTCCGCCGTGGAGGAGGGGGAGGCCCCGCCGCTCGGCTTCGCGCTAGGTCAGCTCCACGGCATCTATGTCCTTGCCGAGAGCACCGAGGGGATGGTGGTGGTGGATATGCACGCCGCCCACGAGCGAATTACCTACGAGCGGCTGAAGCGGGCGATCGACGGCGAGGGGGTGCGCGCCCAGCCGCTGCTGGTGCCGGTGACGGTCAACGTCTCGCCGCGGGAGGCGGCGGCGGCCGAGGAGCACGAGGCGATGTTTCGCGAGCTGGGGATCGAGGTGAGCGCGCTGGGTCCCGATTCATTGGCGGTGCGCAGCGTGCCGGCGATCCTTGGCGAGGCCGATGCGGCGCAGCTGGTGCGCGACGTGCTGGCCGATCTGGTGGCGGTGGGGACCAGCTCGCGGGTGGAGGAGGCGCGCAACGCGGTGCTCGCCACCGCCGCCTGCCACGGCTCGGTGCGCGCCAACCGCCGGTTGACGATCCCCGAGATGAATGCGCTGCTGCGTGACATCGAACGCACCGAGCGGAGCGGCCAGTGCAACCACGGCCGCCCCACCTGGACCCGGCTGACCCTCGATGAGCTCGACAAGCTCTTCATGCGCGGGCAGTAGTCTTTTTTGGCGCTCGTGATCAACGCGGAGGACGCAAAGACGCAGAGAACGCGGAGAAGAAGATGAGATTGAATTTCTTTCTCCGCGTTCTTTGCGTCTTTGCGCTCTCTGCGTTCCCGGTGCCCAAGCCAAGGTAGAGCGGATGAACCTCTATGCCGATATCGATCCGAAACTGCTGGGCGAGGAGAAGGCGCGTGTCGAGAAGGCGGCGCTGGTCTACGCCCCGCGCCGCTCCCGCGGGCGCTTTCCGGAGAACTGCGTCACCGAGGTGGCGGATGCCGACGCCGCCCGCCGCGGTGCCGACGGCGGCGATCTCCGCCCCGCGGTGGTGGTCGGTCCCTTCCGCTCCTCCGAAGGCTTCCGCCTCTACTACTTGGTCCGCTGGTTGGATTGAGTGGTGTGATCTAACACGAAGTGTGGAATCGATTGATTTCTTCGGGATCCGGGGGAGGGTGGCAAACCGGTCAGAAGTGTTTATCCGGTTAATTGTTCGTGCCCGTTTTGTTCGAAGTGAGGCGCTGCCTGCCGCAAGTTAATCCTTCGCGTTGAAAATACGTTTTTCCGAAAGACTCCCAAGTGACCGACCAGCAACCACCGGCGATTCTGCTCATGGGACCCACCGCATCGGGGAAGACCGATCTGGCGGTGGCGTTGGCCCGCGAGCTGCCCTGCGAGTTGATCAGCGTCGACTCGGCGCTGGTCTACCGCGGGATGGACATCGGCACCGCCAAGCCGGAGTCGGCAGTGCTGGCCGAGGCGCCCCATCGGCTGATCGATATCCTCGATCCGGCAGAGGCCTATTCGGCGGCGCGCTTTCGCGACGACGCCCTGCGCGAGATGACCGGGATCACCGCCGCCGGCCGAATTCCGCTGCTGGTCGGCGGGACCATGCTCTACTACCGCGCACTCACCGAGGGGCTTTCGGCGATGCCCTCGGCGGACCCCGCGGTGCGCGAGCGGCTCGATGCCGAGGAGCGGTCGGTGGGGCTGGCGGAGCTGCATCGGCGGCTCGCCGCCGTCGATTCCGCCTCCGGCGAACGCATCCACCCCAACGACCCCCAGCGGATCAAGCGCGCGCTGGAGTTGATCGAACTCACCGGCCGCACCCCCAGCGAACTCTACGCCGAGCAGCGAACGAATCGCCCGCCCTACCGCTGGCTACGGGCGGCGCTCACCCCCGCCGACCGCGGCGTGCTCCACCAGCGCATCGAACGACGCTTCGACCTCATGCTGGAGCAGGGCTTCGTCGAGGAGGTGGAGGGGTTGCGCGCGCGCGGCGATCTCTCCCTGGAACTCCCCTCCATGCGGGCGGTGGGTTACCGTCAGGTGTGGGAGTATCTGGACGGTCGCCTCGACCGGGCGGAAATGCGTGAACGGGGGATCGTCGCTACCCGCCAACTGGCCAAGCGGCAGTTCACCTGGTTGCGCTCCACTCCTGCGACGGAGTGGTTCGATCCGTCGCACGGACGGGTCGCCGAACGTCTGCTAGGCTGGTTGAACCAATCCGGAATTTCCTGATCGAACAATTTCTCAGACATGCTAAAATTAAGCATTCTCTGATTTGCTACATTCAGGGTTGAGCGACATTGGATCGACCCCATATCAGAGAAGCTTGTTTGGCGACGCTTACTCTTTTCTTTTACTCGTTGTTGGTGCGAATTTGCACCCAATAACAATAAGGAGGCATTACGATGTCCAAAGGTTACTCCCTCCAAGATCCCTTCCTGAACACCCTGCGCAAGGAGCGTGTCCCGGTCTCGATCTATCTGGTCAACGGTATCAAGCTGCAGGGCCAGATCGAGTCCTTCGACCAGTTTGTGGTGCTGCTGCGCAATAGTGTCAGCCAGATGGTCTACAAGCACGCCATCTCCACCGTGGTCCCGGCCCGCAACGTGCGGCTCCCCTCGCCCGGAACCGGGCCCATGGCCGGCGGACACCACGAGCCGATCGGCAATGTCGGCAACGGCTACGGCAACGCCTGATTGACTGAACGGCCCTGCGTTCGGGTGGTGCTCGCGTCGTCGCGGCCCCACCCACTCACCGGTACCCCGGCAACCCATGTGGTTCCGGGGTATCTGCGTCTGTGCCCCCGGCGAAGGGAGATCGAGCGTGTTTGAGCGCCCCACGGGTGGCGAGCGGGCGGTGCTGGTCCACCTGGAACTGCCCGCCGAGGCCGATCAGGAGGATCTGGAGGAGTTGCGGCTGCTCGCCACCTCCGCCGGTGCCAAGCCGGTGGCGGAGGTGATCGGCAGCCGCCACACCCCCGATGCGCGGCTCTTCATCGGCTCCGGCAAGGCTGACGAGGTGAAGGCGGCGGTGCTCCGCGAGGAGGCCGATCTGGTGCTCTTCAACCACGCGCTGAGCCCCTCCCAGGAGCGCAACCTGGAACGGGTGCTGGAGTGCCGGGTACTCGACCGCACCGGACTGATCCTCGATATCTTCGCCCAGCGCGCCCGCACCCATGAGGGCAAACTGCAGGTGGAGCTGGCCCAACTGCGCCACCTCTCCACCCGGCTGGTGCGGGGCTGGACCCACCTGGAGCGGCAGAAGGGCGGCATCGGCCTGCGCGGTCCCGGCGAGACCCAGCTGGAGACCGACCGGCGGCTGCTTGGGGTGCGCATCAAGCAGCTCTCGCGGCGCCTGGAGAAGGTGCGCAAGCAGCGCGAACAGGGGCGGCGTGCGCGACGCAAGGCGGACCTGCCGGTGGTCTCGCTGGTCGGTTACACCAACGCCGGCAAGTCGACGCTCTTCAACCGCCTCACCGAGGCCCACGTCTATGCCGCCGACCAGCTCTTCGCCACCCTCGATCCGACCCTGCGCCGGGTCGATCTGCCGGGCGGTGGCGGGGTGGTGATGGCCGATACCGTGGGTTTCATCCGCCACCTGCCCCACGATCTGGTGGCCGCCTTCCGCTCGACCCTGACCGAGACCCGCGAAGCGGACCTGCTGCTCCACGTGATCGACGCCCAGGACGAGAACCGCGATCTCAACATGGCCCAGGTCCACGCGGTGCTCGACGAGATCGACGCCGACGAGGTGCCGCAGATCGAGGTGTTCAACAAGATCGACCTGATCGAGGGCGGTGAGCCGCGGGTGGAGCGCGACGCGGAGGACCATGTCCGCCGGGTGTGGATCTCGGCGCGCGACGGGCGCGGGGTGGAGTCGTTGCTGGAGGTGGTGAGCGAATATTTCCGCGGCCGCTCGGTGCGCGGGCGGCTACGCCTGCCGCCTCGCGATGGCCGCCTGCGCGCCCAGCTCTTCGCCGCCGGCGCGGTGCTCGGCGAGGCGCTCGACGAAAGTGGCCACTGGCTGCTCGACGTGGAACTGCCGCGCCGCGATTACGAGGCGCTGGCCGCCCGCGAGTGGCTGGAGATGGGTTGAACCTCTTCGATTCGGCCCAATCTTAGGGAAAAGTCAGTAGTTTTTAGAAAATCCCGGCCCGTTCCCCTAGAATGGCGGGCCAATCGACTGCAACCAACGCATTGGAGAATCTTATGGGCTGGAACGAACCTGGCGGTTCCGACCCCTGGGGCGGCGGCGGCAACCGCGGCGGCGGTGATCAGGGACCCCCCGATCTGGACGAGGTGGTGCGCAAGCTGCAAAACCGCTTCGGTGGCCTCTTCGGCGGTGGCCGTGGCGGCCAGGGTGGCGGTGGTGGCGCCGCCCTCGGCGGGCTGTCGCTGCTGCTGGTGGTCGGACTCGTGGTGTGGGCCGCCTCCGGCATCTACATCGTCGACCCCGCCGAACGGGGGGTGGTGCTGCGCTTCGGCAAGTACACCGAGACCACCGAACCCGGCCCGCACTGGCACCTGCCCTATCCCATCGAGTCGGTCTCCAAGGTCAACGTCGACCGGGTCCAGTCCATCGAGCTGGGCTTCAAGTCGGCCGGCCGGACCGAGTCGTCGGTACTCAACGAGTCGCTGATGCTGACCCAGGACGAGAACATCGTCGACGTGCGGCTGGCGGTGCAGTACCGGATCAAGGACGCCCGCGACTACCTGTTCGAGCTGCGCGCGCCCGACGATACCCTGCGCCAGGCCGCCGAGTCGGCGGTGCGCGAGGTGGTGGGCAAGAACAAGATGGACTTCGTCATCACCGAGGGGCGGAGCGAGATCGCCGCCCGCACCAAGGAGCTGATGCAGGAGATCCTCGACCGCTACAAGAGCGGTCTGGTGGTGACCACCGTCAACCTGGCCGACGCCCAGGCCCCCGACGAGGTGCAGGAGGCGTTCGCCGACGCGATCAAGGCGCGGGAGGACGAGCAGCGCTTCAAGAACGAGGCCGAGGCCTACGCCAACGAGATCATCCCCAAGGCGCGCGGTGCCGCCGCCCGCCAATTGGAGGAGGCGCGCGCCTACAAGGAGAGCGTCACCGCCAAGGCCGAGGGTGAGGCGGACCGCTTCAGCAAGCTGCTCGCCGAGTACCACAAGGCGCCGCAGGTGACCCGCGAGCGCCTCTACCTCGATAGTGTCGAAAAGGTGTTCTCCAACACCTCCAAGGTGGTGGTGGACGTGAAGGGCAACAACCTGCTCTACCTGCCGCTGGACAAGGGAAGCCCGCAGCGCGATGCCGAGGCCGCCGCCCGCGCGGCCGCCTCCGCCGCGGCGTCGGCGGTCTCCCGCGGCGGTGCCTCGACCCCAAACCCGGCCCCCGTCACCCGTCCCGCCCCGCGGCGGCTGCGTGACGACCTGCGAATGAGGGAGACGCGCTGATGGCACAGTTTCGATCCTTGGGCCTGTTCGGCCTCGCGGCGCTGGCGCTGCTCCTCTCCTTTTCCATGTTCACCGTCAACGAGCGGGAAAAGGCGATCATGTTCCGTCTGGGTGAGATCGTCCGCACCGATTTTGCCCCCGGGCTCTATTTCAAGATCCCCTTCATCAACAACGTGCGCACCTTCGACGGCCGCATCCTCACCCTGGACGCCGACCCCGAACGCTATCTGACGGTGGAGAAGAAGAACGTCTCGGTGGACGCCTTCATCAAGTGGCGGATCGACGACGTGGCCAACTTCTACCGCGCCACCGGCGGTGACGAGATGCGCGCCAGCAACCGTCTGGCGCAGATCATCCGCGACGGCATGAAGGCGGAGTTCGGCAAGCGCACCATTCAGGAGGTGGTCTCCGGCGAGCGCACCCAGATCATGGACATCCTCACGGTGACCGCCAACAAACAGGCCGCCGATCTGGGGATCTCCATCGTCGACGTGCGGATCAAGCGCATCGACCTGCCCCGGGTGGTCTCCAGCTCGGTGTTCCAGCGGATGCGTGCCGAGCGTGAGCGGGTCGCCCGCGACTTCCGCTCCCGCGGCCAGGAGGCGGCCGAGCGGATCCGCGCCGACGCCGACCGCCAGCGCACCGTGATCCTCGCCGAGGCCTACCGCGAGGCGGAACAGACCCGCGGTGAGGGGGATGCCAAGTCGACGGAGGTCTATGCCGCGGCCTATGGCAAGGACCCCGAGTTCTACGCCTTCTACCGCAGCCTTGACGCCTATCGCAACACCTTCAACAGCACGGACGATATGCTGATCGTCGATCCCGACAGCGACTTCTTCCGCTACTTCAAGGATCCCCTCGGCGGGGCGCGGCGATAGTGTCGGCGGGTTGAAGAAGTTACAATCCACGCTAGTAGTCCGCCAATCCTTCATTGGCGGACCACTCGTGGCCCGGAAGACCGGATGGTCGGTCTTCCGGCTTTTTTGTGTTAGGAATCCATGGCCTGGAACGATCTACTGGCGGCGCTGGCGCTGATGCTGGTCTTCGAAGGGATGCTGCCGTTCCTCAACCCGCGCGGGTGGCGGCGGATGATCTTTTCGGTGGCGGCGATGAACGACCGTGACCTGCGCATCGCCGGTGCGGTGAGCATGGCCCTGGGCCTCGCCGCCCTCTACTGGGCGCGGGGCTGAAAGAGAGAGGATTTGTCCGCAAATGAGCGCGAATGCACGCAAATGATAAGAATAGCAATGTGTTTTTTGCGGTTCCGCGGCCATCATCCGGTAACTCGTTAGCCTTAGATTTCTCTCTTCATTCGCGTTCATTCGCGTTCATTTGCGGACCACTCTTCTTCTGAACGAATCATGACCCATTTCGACAACGACGCCCGCTGGCTGCTCCCCGAGGGGATCGAGGAGATGCTCCCCGCCCAGGCCGAGCGGATGGAGGGGCTGCGTCGGCAGATCCTCGACATGTACCGGCTGTGGGGCTACGAGCTGATCCAGACCCCGTTGATCGAGTACCTGGAGTCGCTGGCCATCGGCACCGGCGGCGATCGCGATCTCGACACCTTCAAGCTCACCGACCAGTTGAGCGGCCGGTTGATGGGGGTGCGCCCCGACATCACCCCGCAGGCGGCGCGCATCGACGGCCACCACCTGCGGCGGGAGGCGCCGGTGCGGCTGTGCTATCTCGGCACGGTGCTGCGCACCCGCCCCGGCGGCTTCTTCCGCTCCCGCGCGCCGCTCCAGGTGGGGGCCGAGCTGTTCGGCCACGCCGGGCCGGAGAGCGACGCCGAGGTGATCGGCTTGATGCTGGAGACCCTCAACGCCACCGACGTGGCGGAGATCTTCCTCGACCTCGGCCACGTGGAGATCTTCCACGGGCTGGCCGAGCAGGCGGGGCTCGATCCGGACACTGCCAGCCGGCTGTTCGAGGCGATGCAGCGCAAGGCGCGCACCGAGGTCGACGAGCTGCTGGAGCGGGCCGGGGTGACGGGGGCGTCGCGGAGCATGCTCGGTGCCCTGATCGAACTCAACGGCGGCGACGAGGTGCTCGCCGAGGCCGAGGCGCTGCTCGCCGCGGCACCGGCATCGGTCAAGGCGGCGATCGACTACCTCAAGCAGATTGCCGGGCGGGTGCGTCGCGACTACCCCGAGCAGATCCTTCACTTCGACCTCGCGGAGCTGCGCGGATACCACTATCATACCGGGCTGGTCTTCGCCGCCTACGTGCCGGGGCATGGTGAGGCGGTGGCCCAGGGGGGGCGGTACGACGGGGTTGGCGGGGTCTACGGCCACGCCCGTCCCGCCACCGGCTTCAGCACCGACCTGAAGACCCTGGTGGCCCTCGGTGCCGGGGGGGAAGAGGAGCCGATGGACGGCGTTTTCGCCCCCGCGGTCGATGACGAGGCGCTGGAAGACGAGATCTGGGCGCTACGCGCCTCGGGCGAGCGGGTGGTGCGTGAGCTGCCCGGCCAGCGTGGCGGTGCCGCCGAGGTGGGCTGCGACCGCCGGCTTGCCCTTGTGGGTGAGCGCTGGGAAGTGGTCGAAGTTTCGTAGGGCGGATTAGCGGGTAGCGTAATCCGCCGGGAACGGGGGTACTTGCGACGGAAGTCCGTTCCGACTCGGCGGGATTGGCTCGACCGCCAATCGCCCCGCCGGATGAGGTCAAGGGGGGAGGGGGCCGAGAGCCCCTCGTCGGGTATCGGTGAGCGCGCCGCCGGAGCGGCAACGCCCCAGTTGAAACGCGACCCTAGTGCGGTTTCGTGACATCCCGACGATTATTATTCACATACTGTCAGCGAGAACGGAAGAATGGCCAAGAACGTTGTGGTGGTCGGCACCCAGTGGGGTGACGAAGGCAAGGGCAAGGTGGTGGACCTGCTCACCGAACGGGCGCACGCCGTGGTGCGTTTCCAGGGCGGGCACAACGCCGGCCACACCCTGGTGATCGACGGCAAGAAGACCGTCCTCCACCTGATCCCCTCGGGCATCCTGCGCCCGGGCGTCACCTGTATGATCGGCAACGGCGTGGTGCTCGCCCCCGACGCGCTGCTGAAAGAGATCGGCATGCTCGGCGAGAGCGGCGTCCCCGCCGCCGAGCGCCTGAAGATCTCCGAGGCGTGCACCCTGATCCTGCCCTACCACATCGCCCTCGATCAGGCTCGCGAGCTGGCCCGCGGCAAGAAGGCGATCGGCACCACCGGCCGCGGCATCGGTCCCGCCTACGAGGACAAGATCTCCCGGCGTGGCCTGAAGGTGGGCGACATGCTCCACCGCGAGCGCTTCGCCGCCCGCCTCGGCGAGGTGCTCGACTACCACAACTTCGCCCTCAAGCACTACTTCAAGACCGACACCGTCGACTTCCAGCAGGTGCTCGACCAGGGGCTGGAGTGGGCCGAGCAGATCCGTCCGATGGTGGCCGACGTCACCGGGCTGCTCCACCGGTTCCGCCGCGAGGGCAAGGACGTGATGTTCGAAGGGGCCCAGGGCACGCTGCTCGACATCGACCACGGCACCTACCCCTACGTCACCAGCTCCAACCCCACCGCCGGCGGTGCCGCCACCGGCACCGGCGTCGGGCCCCGCGACCTGGACTACATCCTCGGTATCACCAAGGCCTACACCACCCGCGTCGGCGCCGGTCCGTTCCCGACCGAGCTGTACGACGGCGTCGACCTCAACGACCCGCTGGGCAAGCACATGGCCGACCAGGGCCACGAGTTCGGCTCCACCACCGGCCGTCCGCGCCGCTGCGGCTGGCTCGACGCGGTGAGCCTGCGCCGTTCCGCCGAGATCAACTCGCTCAGCGGCATCTGCCTGACCAAGATGGACGTGCTCGACGGCCTCGACACCCTGAAGATCGCCACCGGTTACCGTGCCGACGGCCAGCTGCTCGATGCCCCGCCGATCGGCGCCGACGCCTACGAGCAGTGCCAGCCCGAGTACATCGAGGTGCCCGGCTGGAAGGAGTCCACCGTCGGCGTGCGCGAATACGACGGCCTGCCGGAGAATGCCAAGGCCTACATCAAGAAGATCGAGGAGGTGGTGGGGGTCCCGGTGGACATCATCTCCACCGGCCCCGATCGCGCCGACACCATCGTGCTGCGCGATCCCTACGCCTGATCGGCACGCTCATCGCACGTATTCCACCTTTCGACGAAGTGAACTTGAAGCGCTCCCCGGGGGAGCGCTTTTTTTTTCGTCCGGAACCGGCCAACAAGGTGCGCTGAGCGGAAAGGCGTCTCAGGCACTGTTCGGGGCGCTCCTTGCCGGTCGCCACCCTCGACCGCAAGCTCACCGCTGCCGGCCTCTCCCGCTGGGACGGGGCGCCGTAGGTCGGCGCTACCGCGCCGACGGGAGCGGAGGCACCGCTCCTCACGACCTTCGCCCCGCTGCCCGAGCGGGCGTTTCCGC
>NZ_BAAHXB010000145.1:0-13265 GCF_054657215.1 Endothiovibrio diazotrophicus | reverse complement strand
GACGCAGAGTGTGGGGACGAGAAAACGTCGTTAAGTTCCGATTTTTCGAAACAGTCGCCTCCAATGGAAAATCCCAGCCATGACGATAATCTTTCTCAAAATCCACCTTCCCGCTCCTCGGTTCCAACGAACATACATCGCAAAGGCAATAGGAGCCCCATACGGGGCCCATATGTTCAGTTGCAGCGGTAGCCGGTTCCCAAGTTGTATTGCGTCGTCAGGAAGTAGTTGGCCGTCGGCTGCTGCGTGCCGTAGCGGCTCGACGAATAGAGCCGGTAGAACGACGCCCCGTACCACACCGGCTGATCGGCGACGATCTTGCTTCTCCCCGCCGGCAGCCCGACGGTGTCGGTCCCCGAGGTCTGGTTGGGGAGGGTCAAATAACCGCCCGAGTCGCACTTCGCATCCGCGCCGTTGTTGATGTATTGCGGATTCGCGCACAGGTAGTCGTTCGGATCGGTGGAGGTGCAGTCGGCTCCCTTGCTCTGCTTGAAGTTCCGGCAGATGAGCTGATACTGCCGGGCAAACTGGGCGTAATCGTCGGCAACCGTCTGGTCGATGCGCAACTTGATTTCGCCCAGGGCCTGCTGATACACCGCGGCGAACCGGGGAATCCCCAGCAGCCGGCTGATCAACGGCCGCTGCCCCTGGCGGCTCGGGCTCAAGCCGAACGAGGTCTTCACCACCGTCCCCATCACCGTGCCACACCGGGAATCCTTGGAGGGGAGGCTGCCCAGCACGGTGTCATAGTCGTTGGGGATGAAGTGGACGATCTTATTCTCCTTGTCGAAATAGAGCGCGAAGTTGTTCCGGTTGTACCAATAGTCGTCCCAGCTGCCGATGGCCACGTCGAAGGCCATGGTCGTCAGGAAGGATTGATAGTCGAATCGGTAGCCCTGGCGGTTGTCGGGATCGAAGGGATTGGACCAGCCGTCCGGCGTGGTGCCGTCGACGATCCACGTCTCCAGCGGGCTGACCCCGCCTTCGGGTGCGGAGGCGCTGAGATAGTTCAGGTTGTAGATGAAGGCGGCGAAGAGGTTCATCGCCTTATCGAAATTCTTCTCCGAACTCTGATAGTCGTAGGCGGGCTTGTAGGCGTTGACCCCGTTCCACGGCTCGTTCTTGATGCCGAAGGGGATCGAGGCATCACACGGCTCACCGTCCGCGCAGTTGCTGGCGCTTGCCTTCGCCACCGCCTGCTTGAAGGCGTCCAGGTTGCACGATCCGCTGCTGTCGATATCGAGACCGGTAAAGCAGACCTCCTTGGAGTTGCCCTTCCACATGTAGCCCTTGTGGCTGGCGAAGCGGGTATCCAGATAGCCGTCGCTGTTCACCGGTTCCATGATCTCGTAGTAGCCGAAGTCATAGCAGTAGTAACCGTTGTCACATCGCTGTGAGGCGTCCAGCGGGTTGTAGGCGTTGCCGGCGCTATTGTCACCCTGGATGGCAATGTAGAGATGGGCATGGCCAATGTGAGGGGCGAGTGAATACTGTCCGCCAGGCACCGGGCCGAGGATATCGGCGAGGGTCTGGAAGCTGTAGATCTCGCGGGCCTTGTTCATCTGTCCCTTGAAGCTCTTGATGTCCAGCTTTTCGTAGCCGTACAGGTACTGCTTGTCGCCGCTGTCGGCGTCCTTGAACTTCAGTTTGAAGTTGGCCTGGTGAAAGGCGCCATAGCCGGTGACGTGGGGGCCGCAGCCGTTGGTCCCGGTCTCGGGACAGATGCGACTGGTGTTGCCCTTCAGTTTCAATTGGATATTGGGAAGGATCGTCGGCGTCCCCGCCGCCTTGCCGTCCGTCATCGGCTGGAAGACGAACTTGTCGGCCTTGATATATTGGTCGTTGGCCTGGTTGGTGTTGAAATTGCTCAACAGATAGTTCCACTGCTTGGGTGAAACATACAAAACCAGTTGGGGGATGGTCGTATTATCGAACAGCTTGTCCGCTTCGACCGACGGGCTGTCCGCATAGCTCCTGCCTGCGCCCAGCGATACCACGACAAACCATAACGCGAAGACGTTCCTGAATAGTTTCATCGTCCATTGACTCCTGTATTGGGTCTCTTCCCGAGCAGAATCCTTCGGCGTCGGATCGCGAGGATCCGTTCGCGGAACGTAGCACAAATCCCGCCAAACCACCCCTGGTATCAGCGAGGAGTCTTCTCCTTCGATCGAAAAGGGTTGGCGTCCGGAAAATGGTGCGCCTCGTGCCTCGGCACTCCCTACGTTCGTCCTTGCCGAAGCATCAGCCGATGATCCGTTTGTGCAGGACGTGGGTAATCTTCGCGCCATCCCAGTAGTAACTGAAATGGGGGCCTTGGCGGGGGATGGAGACGGTGGGCGGGCGCAGGGCGGCCAGGCATTCGCCGCCCGGATGGCGAACGGAGCGGTAGACGATGCCCCACTCCCGGCGATTGCGCGCCTCTCGGCCGAAGCGCTGGGCGGGCGTCCAATCGTCGGGGTGGTGGAGTTCCCGGAACCCTTCGCCGCGAACGTCGCGCACCGCTTTCAGCACTTCCCCGATGTAGCACCGCATGTCGATTTCACCGGGCTCCTCACGGGTTCGGGCCATGAAGGCGGCGCGCGAGTGGCGGGTTTCGGCCAGCGCGGTCTCCAGGGTCGAGGCGGCGTAGTAGATGCCGTAGTCGCCGTTGCTGAAACGGCTTTCGGCCGGGTGGGTGAAGGCCGCCATGACCGGGGTGGAACCGGGGCCGACCACCCGGTCCTGCGGCAGGACGTGGGCGATCTCTCCGGCCTCTTCGCGCAAACGCTCGTTGGTCAGCGCCTCGATGGCGTAGGCCTCGGGCAGCAGATCGGGGTCGATGAGGGATTCGTAGAGCGAGACCGGCGGGTATTTTGAGGGGATGATCCGGTACTGACATGCCCAGTCCAACTCCACCCGCGGCGCGTCATCCACGCTCGCCATCAAGGTACTTCCGCACTTCGTAGAGGTCGGCAACGCGCCCGGCCAGCATCCGGTCGAGGGCGGAACGGCCGTTGAACAGCGGGGCATCGTTGGGCTTCCTGACCCACTCGAAGGCCGCCCGCTCACCGGGCAGCAGGATGCGCAGCGCCTTGTGGATGCCGAGGATGTAGCTCACCCGCTCCAGGGTGCCGGAATCGAGCCGCTTGGCGCTCCGCTCGGCCTTCCACTTGAAGAAGGTCGACTCCGCGGGATCGCCCAACAGCCGGCGCTGATCCCGGGCGCTCAGGCCCCACTGCTCGGTGATGTTGAAGAACCCCTGCAACGCGGCAGCGGCGACCCGCGACGGGTTCATGGTGGCGATCGGGTGGGTTTCTGCAAGCATATCGGGAAACTCCATGCTGAGAGTTTTATTAAGAATACTACAGATACGGCGTATCAACAGGGGGAAACTCCGAAAAAGGCGGGGCAAGCTCCTCCCCTTTGCCTCCTCGCCAATTGCTGCTACCTTTTTTAAACGATCGTTTAAATCCGGAGCCAACTTCCATGTCGTCATCCACCTCCCGCCCCGGCCGACGCCCCGCCGGCAGCAGCGATGCGGTGCGCGCCACGCTGCTCGCCACCGCCCGGCGGCTGTTCGCGGAGAAGGGCTACGAGGCGGTCTCGGTGCGTGCGCTGGCCGGCGCCGCCGGGGTGACGCCGGCGATGATCCACTACTACTTCGGCAACAAGGAGGGGCTCTATCTGGCGGTGCTGCGCGAGGCACTGGCGCCGACCCTGAAGCGCATCGCCGGGCTGCAGGCCGCCGGGCGCCACGACCGCGGGGCGCTGGCGGAGCTGTTGCAGGCCCACATGGAGCTGCTGTTGCGCGAGCCGTGGCTGCCGCCGCTGGTGGCCCGCGAGGTGCTGCTGCGCGAGGGGCCGTTGCGCGAGGCGTTCGCCACCCAGGTGGCGGGGCGCATGATCGGCGGGCTGACCGAGCTGCTCGGAGAAGCGCCGCCGGCCCGCGCGGGCGACGCCGATCTCGCCGCGCTGTCGGTGCTGGCGATGACCATTTTCCCGTTTCTGGCACATGGGCTGGTCCACGCGGTCTACGGTATCGAGGTGAACGAGGCGTTCGCGGCGCGCTGGAGCCGCTTCGTCGCCGACCGGCTGTTCAATTCACAACCCGACGATGGGTCGCAACCATGAAGAAGATCCTCATTCCCCTGCTCCTGCTGGCGGTCGCCGCGGGGGCGACGGTTGCCTGGCGCAACGCCCACCCGCCGGCGCAGGCCGACGGCGACCTCACCCTCTACGGCAACATCGATCTGCGGCTGGTCAACCTCGCCTTCGAGGCGAGCGGGCGGATCGCCGAGATGCAGGCCAGCGAGGGAGCGCGAGTGGCGGCCGGCACGCTGCTGGCGCAGCTCGACACCCGGCGGCTGGAGCTGGCGCGGGATGCGGCCACCGCCAAGGTGGCGGCGCAGCAGGCGCAGCTCGCCGAGCTGGAGGCGGGCACCCGCGTCGAGGAGATCCGCAAGCTGCACGCCGAGCTGGAGGCGGCGCAGACCGAGGCGGCCAACGCGGTGCGCAGCGCCGCGAGGATGCGCGACCTGGAGCACAAGAAACTCGCCTCGCCGCAGCAGTCCGACGACGCCCGCACCGCCGCCGAGGCGGCCGAGGCCAAGGTGCGCTCGGTGCGCGCCGGGCTGGAGCTGGCCGAGGCGGGGCCGCGCAAGGAGCAGATCGCGGCGGCGCGCGCCAGCCTCGCCGCGCTGGAGGCGGAGCAGGCGCTGGCCGAGCGCAATCTGGCCGACGCCCGGCTCACCGCGCCGGCCGCCGGGGTGATCCAGAACCGCATCCTGGAGCCGGGCGACATGGCCTCGCCGGACCGCCCGGTCTACACCCTGGCACTGACCGAGCCGCTGTGGGCACGGGCCTACCTGGCGGAGACCGAGCTGGGCAAGGTGAAACCGGGGATGCCGGCCACCGTCGCCAGCGACAGCTTCCCCGGCAAGCGCTACCCAGGCTGGATCGGCTACATCTCGCCGAGCGCCGAGTTCACCCCCAAGTCGGTGCAGACCACCGAGGTGCGCGCCGACCTGGTCTATCAGGTGCGCGTCTTCCTCTGCGATCCGCAGGGGGAGCTGCGCCTGGGGATGCCGGTGACCGTGACCCTCGACCCCACCGCCCCGCCGCTGGCCGCGCCCGGCTGCGGGAAGCCGTAAAGGCCGCCCGGCGATGGATGGCGAACCGGTCCTGGTCAGCCGTGGCCTGAACAAGACGTTCCAGGCCGGCAAACGCACCGTGACCGCCCTCGACGGGGTGGAGCTCGCCGTGCGCGGCGGCACGGTGACCGGACTGATCGGTCCGGACGGCGCCGGCAAGACCACCTTCATGCGGCTGGCCGCCGGGCTGTTCGTGCCCGATGCGGGCGAGATCACCGTGCTCGGCCTCGATGCCACCCGCAACGCCCTGGCGGTGCAGGCGCAGATCGGCTACATGCCGCAGCGCTTCGGCCTCTACGAGGATCTGAGCGTGCAGGAGAACCTCGACCTCTACGCCGACCTCCAGGGGGTTGCCCCCGCCGAGCGCCCCGCCCGCTACGCCGAGCTGACGGAGATGACCGGCCTCGGCCCGTTCACCAAACGCCTCGCCGGGCGGCTCTCCGGCGGCATGAAGCAGAAGCTGGGGCTCGCCTGCACCCTGGTCAAGCCGCCGCGGCTGCTGCTGCTCGACGAGCCGACGGTGGGGGTCGATCCGGTGTCGCGGCGCGAGTTGTGGGCGATCGTCTATCGCCTGGTGGAGAGGCAAGGGATGAGCGTGCTGCTCTCCACCGCCTACCTCGACGAGGCGGAGCGCTGTGCCGAGGTGATCCTCCTGCACCGTGGGCAGGTGGTCGACCAGGGGCCGCCCGCAGGCTTCAGCGCGCCGTTGGCCGGGCGCTGTTTCCATGTGCGCAACGACGGCATCGGTCGACGCGGGTTGCAGGGGCAACTCGGCCGGATCCCGGGGGTGCTCGACGCGGTGGTGCAGGGCGATTCGGTGCGCGTACTGACCGCCGAACCCGGTCCACCGGACCTCGCCGGGCTCGACCCCGAGACCCGCTGCGCGGCGGTCCCTCCGCGCTTCGAGGACGCCTTCGTCGCCCGCCTCCACGACGGCGGCGACCGCACCCCGCTGCACTTCGAAAGCCAAGGCGGCGACGGCGGCGAGATGATCGCGGTGGAGGGGCTGGGGCGGCGCTTCGGCGACTTCGATGCGGTGCGCGACCTCAGTTTCAGCGTTCATTCCGGCGAGGTGTTTGGCCTGCTCGGCGCCAACGGCGCCGGCAAGACCACCACCTTCCGCATGCTCTGCGGCCTGCTGCCGGCCAGCGCCGGGCGCCTCCAGGTGGCCGGCGTCGACCTGCGCCGCGCCCCGGCCAAGGCGCGCCAGCGGATCGGCTACATGTCGCAGAAGTTCTCCCTCTACGGCCACCTCTCGGTGCGCCAGAACCTGACCTTCTTCGCCAAGGCCTACGGGCTGCGCGCGGGCGAGCGCCGCGAGCGACTCGCCTGGGCGAGCGAGGCGTTCGAGCTGGGCGACTACCTGGACGCCGAGAGCGGCCAGCTCCCCCTCGGCTACAAGCAGCGCCTGGCGATGGCCGCGGCGCTGATGCACCGCCCGCAGATCCTCTTTCTCGACGAGCCCACCTCGGGGGTCGATCCGCTGGCCCGCCGCGAGTTCTGGGCGCGGATCAACGCCCTGGCCGAGGCTGGGGTGACGGTACTGGTGACCACCCACTTCATGGAGGAGGCCGAATACTGCGACCGGCTGGCGATCATGGCCGCCGGCCAACTGCTGGCCCTCGGCAGCCCGGCCGAGGTGCGCGCGCGCAGCGCCACCGCAGAGCAGCCGGAGCCGACCCTGGAGAGCGCCTTCATCGAGCTGATCGAGGCCCACCAGTCCCAAATGGGGCCGGAGGAGGCGGCATGAACCGGCGGCTCCGCGGCCTGCTGCGCAAGGAGTTCCTGCAGGTGCTGCGCGACCCGAGCAGCATCGCCATCGCCTTCCTGCTGCCGGTGTTCCTGCTGCTGCTCTTCGGCTACGGCGTGTCGATGGACTCCGAGCACGTGTCGGTGGCCCTGGTGGTGGAGCAGCCGAGCGCCGAGGCGATGAGCTTCGCCGCCGCCTTCGAGCAGTCGAAGTACTTCACCCCGCGGCGCTACGCCGACCGCCAGAGCGCCCGCCGCGCCCTCCACCAGCGGCGGGTCGACGGCATCGTGATCCTGCCCCGGGACTTCGCCCGCCGCCTGCTGGCCACCCACGACGCGCCCATTCAACTGATCGTCAACGGGGTCGACGCCAACTCCGCCCGCCTGCTGCAGGGCTACATCCAGGGGGTGTGGTCCAGCTGGCTGGAGCGCGAGCTGAAGGCCCGCGCCCTGCCCTTCCCGCAGCCCGCGCGGGCCGAGGCGCGGATCTGGTTCAACCCGGAGCTGCGCAGTCGCAACTACCTGGTGCCGGGACTGCTGGTGGTCAACATGACCCTGGTCGGCGCGCTGCTCACCGCCCTGGTGATGGCCCGCGAGTGGGAGCGCGGCACCCTGGAGGCGCTGATGGTCACCCCGGTGGCGATGCGCGAGATCCTGATCGGCAAGATCCTCCCCTACTTCGTCCTCGGCATGGGCGGCATGGCGCTGTCGGTGGCGATGGCGCTGGGGCTGTTCGGGGTGCCGCTGCGCGGATCGTTCTGGGTGCTGGTGGTCGCCTCCAGCCTGTTCCTGCTCGCCGCCCTGGGAATGGGGCTGCTGATCTCGGTGGTGGCGCGCAACCAGTTCGTCGCCGGCATGGCCGCCATCATCACCACCTTCCTCCCCGCCTTCCTGCTCTCGGGTTTCCTCTTCGACATCGACAGCATGCCGGCGGTGGTCCAGGCGATCACCCACATCGTCGCCGCCCGCTACTTCGTCGCCATCCTGCAGACGCTGTTCCTGGCCGGCGATGTGTGGAGCGTGATCCTGCCCAACGCCGCAGCGCTGGTGGTGATGGCGGCGTTCTTCCTCGGCATGAGCCGGCGGATGATCCGCAAGCGGTTGGAGTAGGCCTGTGCGCCGAAAAGAACCCCGAACCGTAGGGCGGATTAGCGTTAGCGTAATCCGCCACATCGGAGCTGCCTCCGGCGAAGGTGCCTCCGTTCCCGGCGGATTACGCTATCGCTAATCCGCCCTACCCGCGACACGTGGAGGGAGTAACACCCATGCTGCAACGCATCCTCGCCCTGGTGCTCAAGGAGTTCCTGGCGCTGCTCAAGGACAAGCGCAGCCGGATGGTGATCATCGTGCCGCCGCTGATCCAGCTGGTGGTGTTCGGCTACGCCGCCTCCTACGACCTGCGCGAGGTGCCCTACGCGGTGTTCGACCGCGACGGCGGCTATGCGGCGCGCCAACTGCTCGCCGGCTTCGCCGGCTCGCCCCACTTCAAGCCGGTGCGCGAGATCCGCCGCAACGGCGAGATTGCCGATCTGATCGACGCCCGCAAGGTGATGCTGGTGATCCAGCTCGACCCGCGCTTCACCGCCGAGCTGGCCGCCGGCGGCTCGGCGCCGGTGCAGCTGCTGGTCGACGGGCGCAACTCCAACACCGCCCAGGTCGCCCTCTCCTACGCCAACGAGATCGTCGCCGACTTCAACCGACAGTGGCTGCGCGAACACGGCCGACAGGGACCGCCATCGCGGCTGGTGATGCGCGCCTGGTACAACCCCAACCTGGAGAGCCGTTGGTACTTCATCCCCGGCGTGGTCGGCATCCTCACCCTGGTGGTGACCATGGTGGTGACCGCCCTCTCGGTGGCCCGCGAGCGCGAGCAGGGCACCTTCGACCAGTTGCTGGTCACCCCGCTGCGGCCGGCGGAGATCCTGCTGGGCAAGGCGCTGCCGGGTCTGCTGATCGGGCTCTTCGAGGGGTCGCTGGTGGTGCTGCTGGCGGTGTTCTGGTTCCACGTCCCGCTGGTCGGCCAGCTCACCGCGCTGTATGCCGGCATCACGCTCTTCCTGCTCGCCGCGGTGGGGGTGGGGCTGATGATCTCCTCGCTCGCCACCACCCTGCAGCAGGCGCTGCTCGGCGCCTTCCTGTTCCTGGTGCCGTCGGTGATCCTCTCCGGCTTCGCCACGCCGATCGCCAACATGCCGCCGGCGGTGCAGCTGCTCACCTACCTCAACCCGATGCGCTACTACCTGACGACTTTGCGCGGGGTGTTCCTGGAGGGGGCGACCCTCGACCTGCTGCTGCCGCAACTGTGGCCGCTGGCGGCGATCGCCGCGGTCTGCCTCACCGCCGCCGGCTGGCTGTTCCGCCACCGGATGTATTGACCCCTATCGGGCGCCCCGAACGACACGCCGGTTTCTTTTGGCACGGCGCCCACGGGGCGCCCTGTAGCCCCCCCTCAACCGGAACCGGTGCGTTTCCTGAGGTCGAGCCGATCGAGTTTCGCGGGATCGGAACGGCATGCCGCATCCTCCCTCATGGTCCCGCGTGGAACTACCCGCAGCCACCGCCGCCGCCCCGATCTATACTCGAATTTGACGCGGGAACCCGGCCCCGCCGCGGCGATCATCGTTACATGCGCAAATTCCCTCCCCTTATCGCCCTGCTGGGACTGCTCGGCGCACTCCTGATCACCCCCGGCTGCCGCTCGGAGGAGGGCGAAGAGTACTGGCCGCGCTTCACCGACCAGCCGCCCGGCCACACCCCGGTCTACCTCTTCGGCGTCCACCCGCTGCACAACCCCGAACGGCTGTTCGCCATCTACCATCCCCTGGTGGAGTATCTCAACCGCCACCTGAAGGGCGCGCGGATCGAGCTGGAGGCCTCGCGCAACTACGCCGCCTACGACGAGAAGCTGTTCGGCCGCCACTTCCACCTCGCCCTGCCCAACCCCTATCAGACGGTCACCACCCTCGGCCACGGCTACCGGGTGTTCGGCAAGATGGGCGACGACGAGAACTTCCGCGGCATCCTGCTGGTACGCCGCGACGCCGGCGTCGACACCCCCGCCGACCTCAAGGGCCGTGCGGTGAGCTACCCCGCCCCCACCGCGCTCGCCGCCACCATGCTCCCCCAGTGGTTCCTGAAGAGCCACGGCGTCGACGTGATGACGGAGATCGACAACCGCTACGTCGGCTCCCAGGAGTCCTCGATCATGAACGTCTACCTCGGCGAGACCGCCGCCGGTGCCACCTGGCCGCCGCCGTGGCGCGCCTTCGCCAAGGAGCGCCCGGAGGTCGCCGCGGAGCTGGAGGTGAAGTGGCGCACCGAGACGCTGCCCAACAACGGGCTGGTGGCCCGCAACGACACCCCGCCCACGCTGGTGGCACGGGTCGGCGAGCTGCTCTTCGACCTGCACAACCACCCGGAGGGGCAGGCGATCCTCGCGCCGATGGAGCTGTCGCGCTTCGAACCGGCCAGCGAGGCCACCTACCAACCTGTAGTGGAGTTCCTCAAGCGCTTCGAGCGGGAAGTCCGCCCCCTCCGGGACGAGTCATGATCCGCCGCCTGCACCGCCTCTGGTCCGCCTCTATCCGGCGCCAGCTGATGATCACCATCGCCCTGGTCCACGCGGTGCTGATGACGCTGTTCATCTTCGATCTGGTGGAGCGCCAACGCGATTTCCTCCACCGCCAGGCAGTGGCCCAGGCGATCGGCCTCAGCCGGGCGCTCGCCGCCAGCAGCACCGCCTGGGTGCTGGCCCGCGACTACATCGGCCTGGAGGAGCTGCTCGACGCCATGCGGGGCTACCCCGAGCTGCGCTACGCCCTGGTCACCGACCTCGACGGCGAGGTGCTCGGCCACAGCGCCCCCGGCCACACCGGCCTGTACCTCGCCGACCCGGTGAGCCGCACCCTGCTCGACGCCGCCACCGGGCCGGTGGTCCTGGTGGAGGACCCGCGGGTGATCGACGTCGCCGCCCCGATCCTCAGCAGCGGCCAGGCGGTGGGCTGGGCGCGCATCAGCCTGAGCCAGGAGAAGAGCCTCCAGGGGCTGCGCCTGGTCACCGTCGAGGGGGCGCTCTACACCCTGTTCGCGATCAGCGTCGGCATCCTCTTCGCCTTCCTGATGGCGCGCGGCCTCACCGGCGGCCTCTACCGCCTGATGGCGGTGGCCGACGGCACCCGCCACGGCCGCCGCGACCTGCGCGCCCCCACCGACCGCCCCGATGAGGTGGGCCAACTGGCGGTCGGCATCAACCGCATGCTCGACACCCTCAGCAACGAGGAGCGGGAGCTGCGCACGGCCGAGGCGCGGCTGCGCGAGGCGAAGGAGCACGCCGAATCGGCCAACCGGGCGAAGAGCCGCTTCCTCGCCATGATGAGCCACGAGATCCGCACCCCCATGAACTCGATTCTCGGCATGGCCGAACTGATCGGCGACGGCCCCCTCGACGAGGAGCAGCGCCACTACCTGGAGGTGCAGCGGCGCGCGGGGCGCAGCCTGCTGGAGCTGATCAACGACATCCTCGACCTGTCGCGGCTGGAGGCGGGGCGGGTCGACCTGCACTACGCCCCCTTCCAACTGCGCGAGGTGGTCGGCTCGGTGATCGACCTGCTGGGGGAGGCGGCCCGCAGCAAGGGACTCTACCTGGAGCCGCGCATCCCCGACGGCATCGACGAGCGCTGGGTCGGCGACGCCGGCCGTCTGCGCCAGATCCTGGTCAACCTGGTGGGCAACGCGGTCAAATTCACCCACCACGGCGGCATCGCCATCGAGGTGGAGTGGGCCGATATCGGGCGAGAGCTGCGCTTCGTCGTGGCGGACACCGGCATCGGCATCGCCGAAGAGGAGCAGGCAGCGATCTTCGAACCGTTCACCCAGAGCGATGCCTCCGACAGCCGCCGCTATGGCGGCAGCGGACTGGGCCTGACCATCACCCGCCACCTGGTGGACCGCCTCGGCGGGCAACTCCGACTGGAGAGCGCGCCGGACCACGGCAGCCGCTTCGCTTTCACCCTGCCGGTCTCCCCGGCGGACCCCGAGGCGCCGGCCGAGGGACCCGCGGCGGAGCGGCCACTCGCCCCCGCCGCGCCCCGGCGCATCCTGCTCGCCGAGGACTCCGCCGACAACGCCCTGCTGATCCGCAGCCTCCTCAAGCGCGAGCGCCATACGCTGCACACCGTCACCGACGGCGCGGCCGCGGTGGCGGCGGTGCGCGAGCACCCCTACGATCTGGTGCTGATGGACCTCCAGATGCCGGTGATGGACGGCTACGGGGCGACCCGCGCGATCCGCGAGTGGGAGCGCGCCGAGGGGCGAACGCCGCTACCGATCATCGCGCTGACCGCCCACGCCATGCGCGAGCACGAGACGCAGTGCCGCGAGGCGGGCCTCGACGGCTTCCTCACCAAGCCGATCGACAAGGCCCACCTGCTCGCCGCCATCTCCACCCACGCCCGCGTAGGTCGCGGCTACCGCCGCGACGCGAACGGAGGCAGCGAAGCCTGAACCGCGACGAACCAACCGACCGCCGCGGCCTTCCGGTCGGCGAGCACGGCAATGCCTCAGACAACGGTGCCCCCGTTTGCGTCGCCGCGGTAGCGGCGACGGTTTCGAGATGAGAATCGGGTGGCGCGCGCAGAGGAGCAGAGCACACAAGGCGTCCTATCCCATCGCCACCCACCCCGGCAGGGCCGCCACCCGCTCCAGCCAGCGCCGCACCCCCGGATAGGGCTCCAGCGACACCTCCCCCTCGTGGGCCAGCAGCACGTAGGGATAGCAGGCGACGTCGGCGATGGTCGCCCCCTCCCCCGCCAACCACTGCGCCGCGGCGAGCCGCGACTCCAGCACCGCCAACCCCGCCCGTCCCTCCTCCTGGCACTGCGTCAGGTCGAACGGGCGGTTCAGCCGGCGCACCGCCCGGGCGCGGGCCAGCCCGTAGAGCAGCTCGTTCTCCGCCACCGCCAGCCACTGCATCACCCGCGCCTCGGCCAGCGGCTCCCGTGGCAGCCAGCGCTCCTCGCCGAAGCGGCGGGCGAGGTAGACGAGGATCGCCTGGGAGTCCCAGATCCGCGCCTCACCCACCTCCAACAACGGGATCTGTCCCCGCGGATTGAGACGCCGAAACTCCGGCGTCTGGCTCTTACCGGCAAGGATATCGATGGGCACCCGCCGGTACTCCAGGCCGAGCAGGGCGAGGAACAGCCGCACCTTGTAGCAGTTGCCGGAGAGCGGATAGTCGTACAGCGTCAGATCGTTCATGGATCACTCCGTCCGGTTTCGAAAAATGAAGTCTCCCGTAGGAGCGGCCCCTAGGCCGCGATCGTGCGGGGCGCCACCCTCGACACACACATGCGGCGGTTCGCGGAAAGGGCGCCGTCGCGGCCTAGG
>NZ_BAAHXB010000144.1:0-13554 GCF_054657215.1 Endothiovibrio diazotrophicus | reverse complement strand
GGCCGGGGCACCGCCCAGTGTTTGGGATCGTCTCGGGTGCGGGCTTCGGGGAGCTGGCGTTTGGGGGAAGGGGCCGTTTGGGGCGGGGGGGGCGCGCTCCGAGCGGCGAGCGTCGGGGGGGAATAGGGCAGGGGGGAGCCGTACCCCCCCGGGTCCTCGGGGCCACCCCCCTTGGGGGCGGGGGGGGGAGCGGCCCCCCCCCCCCCCCCCCCGGAAATCACGCTCGCTCGCCTGGTAGATCGAGGTGCGCGGGCAGTTGGGGAAGTTGCAGCCGGAGAAGACCAGGGTGGAGACGTCGAGGCCGCGCAGGTGACTCTCCAGGGAGGTGCGGTAGAAGGCGCCCCAGCGCGGCTTGTAGAGGATCGTCTCGGTGGGGCCGATGCGCTGCGGGGAGGTCGTAAGTCTGCTCCATGACCGGCAACGATGGCGGAGGAGCGCCCCGGCGCAAAATCAAGGCGCGCCTCGCATGGGCCATCCACGGGACGCGCAATCCCACCACTTCATCCAGGCGCAACCCCGCGCCCTCGATCAGCCATTCGAAGCGCCCCCAATCGAAGTCGGTGGCAAAGCGGTCGCCGGTCAGCGCCTCGACGCTCTCCAGCGCCGCGGCGAACGACGCGTCGAATTCCGATGTGACATTATTGTGAAAGCTGGTTACTTTCTTTGTGTTTTAATCAATTTCGTTACATATGTCGCGAATACACAGGCAATAGGAGGGGGCTGGATGAGCGATTCAAATCAACGGATTGGCTTGGGTGGACGGCTGCTGATTGCCTTCTTGCTGGTCGGCTCGATCCCCGCCGCGGTCATCACCGCCATCGCCACCTGGAACGCCACCGATGCCCTGAAGCACCAGGCCTTCGAGCGCCTGGAGTCGGTGCGCGGGATCAAGCAGGCGCAACTGGAGCGCTACTTCGCCGACCGGCAGGGCGACATGGGGGCGCTGATCGACGTGGTGGGCACGCTGCGCGGCGAGGCCTTCAGCAAGCTCACCGCGGTGCGCGAGGTGAAGCGGGCGGCGGTCGGCCGCTACCTCAATACGGTGATCGCCCAGTCCCGCACCTTCGCCGGCAACGGCATGGTGGTGGAGGCGATGGCGCGGCTGGGCGAGGCGTATTCCGCGCTGGGCGAGGAGACCGCCGCCACCCCCGATGCGGCGGAACAGCTGCGCGCGGGGCTCGCCGCCTATTACGGCGGCCCGTTCGCCGAGCACTACGCCGAGGTCAACGGCAGCCCGCCCGACTGGCGCGCGCCGCTCGACGCCCTCGGCCCCGCGGCCCTCGCCCTGCAGAGCCGCTATATCGGCGCCAGCCCCTATCCGCTGGGGGAGAAACAGCGCCTCGACGACGCCGCCGACGGCTCTCCCTACAGCGCGCTGCACCGGCGTTTCCACCCGCGCATCCGCGACTACCTGGAGGCGTTCGGCTACTACGACATCTTCCTGGTGAAGAGCGGTAGCGGCGAGGTGGCCTACACCGTGTTCAAGGAGCTCGACTTCGCCACCTCGCTGCGCGATGGCCCCTACGCCGAAAGCAACCTGGGCGAGGCCTTCCGGCGCGCCGACCAAGCCGCCCCCGGCGAGGTGGTGATGGTCGACTTCGCCCGCTACCTCCCCTCCTACGAGGCGCCGGCGGGCTTCGTCGCCACCCCGATCTTCGACGGCGAGCACCGCCTCGGGGTGGCGATCTTCCAGTTCCCGATCGACCACCTCAACGCCATCATGGGCGAGCGCGCCGGGCTCGGCGAGACCGGTGAGACCTACCTGGTGGGCAGCGACGGCCTGATGCGCTCCGACTCCTTCCTCGACCCCGCCCACCACAGCGTGGAGTCCTCATTCCGCGACCCCGCACAGGGCCGGGTGGAAACCGTGGCGGCGCGCGAGGCGCTCGCTGGCGGCAGCGACACCCGGGTGGTCATCGACTACAACGGCAACCCGGTGCTCTCCGCCTGGTCGCCGCTGGAGGTGGGGGGCTTGCGCTGGGCGATCCTCGCCGAGGTGGACGTCGCCGAGGCGTTCAGTCCCCGGCTCGCCGGCGAGGAGTTCTACCGCAAGTACATCGAGCAGTACGGCTACTACGACCTGTTCCTGATCAACCCCGACGGTTACGTCTTCTACACCGCGGCCAAGGAGGCCGACTACCATAGCAACCTGCTCGACGGCCCCTACGCCGACAGCAACTTCGGCGCCCTGGTGAAGACGGTGATCGGGGAGCGGCGCTTCGGCTTCGCCGACTTCGCCCCCTACGCCCCGAGCAACGGCGCCCCGGCCGCCTTCATCGCCCAGCCGGTGGTCCACGACGGGCGGGTCGAGCTGGTGGTGGCGCTGCAGCTGCCGCTGGAGCCGGTCAACCGGATCATGGGGCTGCGCGACGGGATGGGCGAGAGCGGCGAGTCCTATCTGGTGGGCCCCGACCGGCGGATGCGCTCGGACTCCTTCCTCGACCCCACCGGCCACAGCGTGGCCGCCTCCTTCGCCGGCAGCGTGGAACGCAACGGGGTGGATACCGAGGCGACCGCCGAGGCGCTCGCCGGACGCAGCGGCACCCGGCTGATCACCGACTACAACGGCAACCCGGTGCTCTCCGCCTACGCCCCGGTGGAGCTGGACGGGGTGCGCTGGGCGCTGCTGGCGGAGATCGACGAGGCGGAGGCGATGGCCCCGGTGAGCACCCTGCTGAAGCTGGTGGCGGTGACGCTGGCGGTGGCGTTGGCGCTGATCGTGCTGGTCGCGCTGCGCATCCGCAACGGCATCATGAGGCCGCTCGGCGGCGAGCCGGAGGAGATGCGTGCGATCAGCGAGCGGATCGCCGACGGCGACCTCTCCGTGGATCTGGGCGACCCGGCGGGGTGCAGCGGAGTCTACGCCGCCATGGCACGGATGAGCCGCCACCTGCGCGAGATGGTCGCGGAGATCGGCCACACCAGCCACGACCTTTCCGCGGCGGCCGAGGAGACCTCGGTGATCACCCGCCAGACCAGCGCCAGCGTCGACCGCCAGCAGCGGCGTGCCGACGAGGTCGCCGCCGCCGTCACCGAGATGGCGGCCACCGTGCAGGAGGTGGCGCGCAACGCCGCCGGGGCCGCCGAGGCGGCGCGCGAGGCAGAGGTCGAGAACCGCCACGGGGTGACGGTGGTGGGTGGTTCCATCGCGGTGATCGAGGAGCTCGCCAGCCACGTCGGCCAGGCCGCCGGGGTGATGGCCGAGGTGGAGCGCAATAGCGGCGAGATCGGCAGCGTCCTCGAGGTGATCCGCGGCATTGCCGAGCAGACCAACTTGCTTGCCCTCAACGCCGCCATCGAGGCGGCCCGCGCCGGCGATCAGGGGCGCGGTTTCGCGGTGGTCGCCGACGAGGTGCGCACGCTGGCCTCGCGCACCCAGGACTCCACCGCCGACATCGAGGCGATGATTCTCTCACTGCAGGAGGCGACCCGCCGCGCCGCCGCCACCATGACGCGCAGCGCCGAGCTGTCGGCGACGGCGGTGGAGCACGCCAACGAGGCCGGCGGCGCGCTGCGCAACATCGATGCGGCGACCGTGCGCATCAACGACATGAACTTGCAGAGCGCCAGCGCCACCGAGGAGCAGGCGGCGGTGGCGGAGGAGATCAACCGCAGCATCACCGCGATCAGCGAGGAGAACCGTCAAACCGCGCTCGGCGCGCGCCAGACGGCCGAGGCGAGCGAACAGTTGGCGGAGATGGCGACCCGACTCAATGATCTGGTGACCCGATTCAAAGTCTAGGGGTTCCCAAACTCGGGACGAAACGGTCGGTTATTGGGTATGCTTGGCCAGGGAAATTTCTCACCTGGCAAACGACCGTTCCCTAAGGCCCATCGATGAATCTCCGCAAAAAGATCTGGTTGGTGCTGGCCGTCACCCTGGCGGGGGTCCTGGGGCCGCTGTTCCTGCTCTTCGCCTACCTGCTCGGCAACGACTTCGACCGGCTCGCCGGCGAGCTGGCGCGGCTCCACGTGCGCCGGGTGGTCGAGCTGGTCGCCCACCAGCAGCGCACCCTCGGCGTGCTCGCCACCGACTGGGGCGAGTGGGACGACGCTTACACCTTCGTCGCCGATCACAACCAGGCGTTCGTCGACTCCAACATCACCCCCGACATCAATCAGGCGACCGAGACCGACCTGATCCTGATCCTCGACAACGCCGACCAGCCGCTGGTCGCCGCCGCCACCACCCGCGCGCCGATGGTCGGCGAGACGCTCGCCCGCCGCGCCACTGAAGCGCTGGTGGCGCGCAACTTCACCGCCGCGGAGAACGAGGAGTCGCTCAGCGGGCTGGTGAGTACTTCCCACGGCGCCCTGATGTTCGGTGCCTCACCCATCCTCTCCAGCGCCAACGAGGGGCCCAATCGCGGGGCGATGGTGATGGCGCGGCTGATCGATCCGGCCCTGCTCAAGCAGTGGCAGGAACTGCTGCAGGGAAAGTTCGCGCTGTTCGACTGGAACCGCGCGGCCGAAGAGCTGAGCGCCGGGGAGATCAAGGAGCTCACCCGCCTCCCGGAGTTGATCAGCCGGCGCGGCGGTGAGATGGTCGGCTACGGCCGGCTACTCGACGTCGACGGCAACCCCGCCTACCTGATCCGGGTGGAGCCCCAACAGGCGGTCTACGCGCAGGGACGGATCACCCTGGAGATGCTCTCCGCACTGCTTTTCGCGGCGCTGGCGCTGTTCGCGGTGACCATCGCGCTGCTGCTCAAGCGCTCCCTGCTCAGCCGCCTGGAGCGGCTCGACCGGGCGGTCGGAAGGATGGGTGACGCCGAGGGGGAGCGGGAGGTGCGGGCGATCGCCGCGGCCGCCGACGACGAGCTGGGGCGTCTCGCCGGCTCGGTGGACGCGATGGTCGGCGAACTCTCCCGTTCGCTGCGCGAGAAGGAGGTGCTGCTGCGCGAGATCCACCACCGGGTGAAGAACAACATGCAGGTGATCTCCAGCCTGCTCAACATGCAGGCCGACGGCATCGACGACCCGCACACCTGCCAGGCGCTGCGCGAGAGTCGCGACCGGGTACGCTCGATGGCGCTGGTCCACGAGAAGCTCTATCGCACCGAACAGTTCTCCCGCCTCGATTTCGCCGAGTACCTGCGCAGCCTCACCGCGGCGATCGCCCGCTCCAGCGGCGCCCTGGCCGAGCGGGTGGAGATCCGCTTCGAGCTGGAGCCGGTGGAGCTGGAACTGGACACCGCGGTCTACTGCGGCTTGGTGACCAACGAGCTGATTACCAACGCCTTCGAGCACGCCTACCCGGGGGGGCGGGCGGGGGTGTTGCGGATCGCCCTGAGGCGCGCCGGCGATGGGGCGATCGAGCTGGTGGTGGCCGACGACGGGTGCGGACTGCCGGAGGAGCTGGCGGTGGGCGAGAGCGCCACCCTCGGCCTGCGCCTGGTCACCAACCTGGTGGAGCGGCAGCTCGGCGGCGAGCTACGAATCGGACGCGACGGCGGCAGCCGCTTCCACATCCGCTTCCACGAACCGGAACGCCGGCCCAACTCGGGCTGACCCTGCAATTTCCCTCTCCGCGAATGCCGGGGACTAAGGGCGTATCGGCACATCGATGCAGTTCGAGACAGAGGCGGCGGTCGCTACCCGACTTGTTTCCGCATATCTATTCAGGTAGAAAGTACCGTGCTAGTTCAGGCGACATTTCCATGAGCTAGAGTGCTTCCACTGATCCGTTGGACACGCAATCAAACCCGGAGAGCTAGTAACTCTCAGGCCCTAACACGGCCGCCCTCTCACCCGCGTCACTTCGCTTGGCTGTCGAGTGAGTGTGTCATCAATTGGTTGGAGATACTCCGATGTACGAGCTAGCACACTTGTTGATTGGAACGGGCTATTTGCTCGCGTCGGCGGGTTACTTCGTAATGATTGCGGCGTTGTAACTTAGCTTCGCGAGTACCGCGTCGCCTGAGCTAGCTTTTTTCACCCGATTTGCGGGATACGCCCCGCTTTTCCAACACTTCCGTCAACGGATTCCGGGAAAACTTTGAATTCTTCGAAACATGGGCCGTTGAATCCATTCGTTGCAAGAATCCTCGAGCCGGACATGTCGGGTCTCGTTGGAGTTGGCTCCTACTTCGCATTCAGGGAGTTAACGCAGCAAAACCAATATCCCTCTTTTTTTCTGGCATGCCATGACCGAACCCCTGCTCCCCTGCATCGAGATCGAACCGCCTTCCGCCGCCGACGCCGCGGTGATCTGGCTCCACGGCCTGGGCGCCGACGGTCACGACTTCGCCGGCATCGTGCCGCAGCTGCGGCTGCCGCCGACGGCGGCGATCCGCTTCCTCTTCCCCCACGCGCCGGAGATGCCGGTGACCCTCAACAACGGCTACGTGATGCGCGCGTGGTACGACCTCTATTCGCTGGACCTCTCCGGCGGCGAGGACGAGGCGGGGATCCGCGCCTCGGCCGCACGGCTGGAGGCGCTGGTGGCGCGTGAGGTGGCGCGCGGGGTGGCGGAGGAGCGGGTCGTGCTGGCGGGCTTCTCCCAGGGCGGTGCGGTGGCGCTCCACGCCGGGCTGCGCCACCCGGCGCGGCTGGGCGGAGTGATGGCGCTCTCCACCTATCTGCCGCTGCGGGCGAAGGCGGTGCAGGAGCGGCGCGAGGAGGGGCAGGAGACCCCCTGCTTCGTCGCTCACGGCGAGTTCGACCCGGTGATCCCGCCGCAGGCCGGTCGCCACACCGCGGAGCAGTTGGAGGGGTGGGGGATGGGGTGCGAGTTCCACGAATATCCGATGGACCACTCGGTCCATCCCCAGGAGATCGAGCACATCCGCGCCTGGCTCCTGCGGGTGCTCGATCTGGCGGCGGATGAGTAACGCGGAGGACGCAGAGACGCAGAGGACGCGGAGAAGAAGAAATGGGGCGGCGAACCCGCTTCGCGGTTCGTTGCCCTCACGCCCTTCTCTGCGAACTCCGCGTCTCTGCGTTCTCCGCGTTTCCCACGAGCGCCGAGCCGGTACTCAGGTACGGAACTGGCCGACCAGCCCCTTGAGGGCGGCGGCGAGGTTGGCCAGCTCCTGGCTGGCGGTGGCGGTCTCGCGGGCGCCGTGGCCGTTCTCGTCGGCCAGTTTGTTGATCCGCACGATGTTGCGGTTCATCTCGTCGGCCACCGCGCTCTGCTCCTCGGCGGCGGAGGCGATCTGGGCGTTGAGGTCGTTGATCGCATCGACCGCGCCGGCGATCCGCTCCAGCGCGGCACCCGCCTCGCCCACCTGACGCACCCCCTCTTCGGCCCGCTCGCGACCGCCGTTCATCGCCGCCACCGCGTTGCGCGAGCCGGCCTGGAGCTTCTCGATCATCTGCTGGATCTCGGCGGTGGACTCCTGGGTGCGCGAGGCCAGCGTGCGCACCTCGTCGGCGACCACCGCGAAACCGCGCCCCTGCTCGCCGGCCCGCGCCGCCTCGATCGCGGCGTTGAGCGCCAGCAGGTTGGTCTGTTCGGCGATGCCGCGGATCACGTCGAGGACGGTGCCGATGTTCTCGCTGTCGCTCTCCAGTTGGTGGATCACCTCGGCGGCCTGCTCCACCTCGCCGGCCAGACCGTTGATGGTGTCGATGGTGCGCTTCACCACCTGGCGTCCGTCGACGCTGGCGCCGTGGGCCTCCTCGGCGGAGCCGGCGGCGCTGGAGGCGCTGTTGGCCACCTCGCGCACCGTGCTGCTCATCTGGTTCATGGCGGTCGCCACCTGGTCGGTCTCGTTCTGCTGGCTCACCAGGTTGGCGCTGGTCCGCTCGGTGACCGCGGAGAGCTGGCCCGCCGCGGCGCTCAGCCGCTCGGTGGCGCCGCTCACCTCCACCACGGTGGTGCGGATCTTGCCGACGAAGCGGTTGAAGCCGCCGGCGATCCGGGCGATCTCGTCGTCGCCCTTCACCGGCAGCTCCACCGCCAGATTGCCCTCCCCCTGGCCGATGTCGTCGAGACGGGCGGCCACCTCGCGCAGCGGGGCGGATATGGAACGGCGGGAGAAGAGCAGCGAGAAGGCGGCCACCGCCAGGCCGAGGAGCAGCGATGAGCCGATCAGCACGATGACGTAGTTCTCCGCCGCGGAGACGTTCTCCTCTTCGCCCTCGACGGCGGCGTCGGTGACCACCTCCAGCTTCTCCAGCCCGTCGAGCAGGGTGCGGGTGACCTCGTTGAAGCCGTCGCCGGCGGCGGTGAAGGCGAGGTAGGCGGCGAGGGCGGCGTCGAGGGTGCGGTGGTGCTCCAGGCGCAGCTCCTCCAGCACCTCGCGGTAGGGGCGGCCGCTGAAGGGGCCGTTCGCCACCGGCTGGGCGAAGGCCGGCAGCGCCTCCACCTCGGCGAGGCTGTCGTCCAGCTCGCCCCCTTCGCGGGCCAGGGCGGCGCGCACCTCGTCGAGGCCCATCTCGCCGTCGACCAGGGACTGGTAGCTGTGCAGCCGTCCGAGCAGGGCAATGCGCGACTCCATCGAGCCGTCGGCGGCGCTCCAGCGGGGGGCCAGTTGGTTCCAGTCGAGCACCGCCTCGGGGTTGGCGGCCAGCTCTTCGATGGCGCGGTCGCCCACCGCCTCCACCTCGACCATGAAGTCGACGAAGAGACGGGCGTTCGCCTTCATCGCTTGGAAGGCGGAGACGTAACCCCGGGCCGCGTCGGTCAGCCCCTGCTTGGCCCGGTCGAAGGCACCCATCGCCTGCTGGATCCGTTGGGCGTCGGCGGCGGGGACCTGGCCGGCGGCGATCAACCGGCCGAAGGCCTGGCGCACGTTGCCCTCGGCCTCGCCGACCCCCTCCGGCAACCGATACTCGCCGCCGAGGGCGGCGGCACGCATGCCGTCGAGGAGGATGATCTGGTGCTGCACGCCGATGGTGGTCTCCATCGCCCCATCAGCGGTATCCCAGGCCGGGCCCATCAGGTAGCGCACCGAGTCGCTGAGGCGGGAGGCGGAGAGGTACCCGGCGCCACTGGAGAAGAGCAGGGCGAGGGTCATGCCGGCGAGGCCGACGGCGATCTTCTGCGAGATGTTCATGGGCGGCTTCGTATTGATTTTCCGGTGACTCGTTTAAGGAGTATGGGGCGGGTCCGGGAGTGGACAACCCCGGGTGAACCCCTAGGAGCCTGTCGGACTATGGATGAATCTTGGAATCGGCAGCCGGGGTATTCCCTTTATCCCTACCCCGCCGTTTGATTCCGATTTTACCGACCCGGCGGCGGGCGCTGGTTAGAATGGCTCACATTGGCCATCAACCAGGGAAGACCACCGCATGCCCCGTCCTTTCGCGCTGCTCCTCGCCGCCGTCCTCGCCGGCACCACCCTCACCGCCACCGCCGAACCGGCCCGCTGCGACAACCCCGCCGCGGCGATCCGGCTCACCGACGAGGCCAGCTGCTACCAGGGCCTGCAACCGCCGCAGGTGAGCTGCCTGATCCCCGACGAGGTGGAGGGGGCGCTGGGCCAGGAGAACTACAACACCGTGCAGCGGGCCAGCGACCTCTTCTCCTGGCAGCAGTTCATCGCCCTCAACTGGCCCGCCTCCCGCGAACATCGCGGCCGGCCCGCCGCCGGCAAACCGGTCACCGCCAAGGGGCCGCGGGTGTGGGAGACCTGGAAGGAGGGCTACGAGGTCTACCTCCCTGACGGCGCCCGCCCCGCCCCGTGGAACGAGCCCCAGCCGATGCCCGCCGCCTGCGGGAACGCCCACGGCAAGTGGCTGATGCGCACCGCCAAGGTGAGCGACGTGGTCGACCAGACCCTGCAGGCACTGCCCGCCGACGCCACCCTGAAGGCCGACCTGAAGGACCAGCAGGGGCGGCTGGTGCGCTACGAGATCCGCCTCAACCAACCGCTCTTCCACTACATCCGCGAGCACCGCCTCTACGACGGCCGGGTCCAGGCCAAGGCGGAGAAGATCGACTTCCCGCTGGGCAGCCAACTGGTGAAGGCCGCCTGGCGCGAGGTGGACGGCGACGACGCCGAATACTTCCTCACCCGCGATGCCTGCGTCTGCGACGACGACGGCAACGGCGATCCGGTCGACTGCGCGGTGGAGAAGATGGGGCTCGCCGGCTTCCACATCATGACCCGCACCGCCGCCGCGCCGCAGTGGATCTGGTCCACCTTCGAGCAGGTGGACAACACCACCCGTATCCACCCGGCGGTGGAACCGCTCAACGACCCCGACTGCCGGCCGGAGCGCTGCCCGCAGAACGTGCAGACCGCCGACCACATCCCCAACCAGCTCACCCGGGTGATCCCGGTGCCCGACCAGGCGCCCAACTGCGCCCGCACCGATCTGGCGGCGGACAACCTGGCACTGCTCAACCACGACGTGCAGAACGACCCCAAGCTGCTCGACTCCTTCCTCCGCTACTACGAGCTGGTCGGCACCCAGTGGCCCATCGACGGCAGCAAGGAGCCGGTGAAGACCGCCTTCGCGGTGCATCCGGAGCTGCTCGGCAACACCACCATGGAGAGCTTCTCGCAGAACACCTCCAGCTGCATGGGCTGCCACGTGATGTCGCGCACCCTCAACCCGCAGAAGTACGTCAGCGCCGACTTCAGCTTCACCCTCAACAATGCCAAGCCGACGCCCCCCGGCGCCCGCTGCGTCAACGTCGAGGCCTCCGGCTCGTGCAGCGACGACATCGTCGGCCCGCTGCCCGAGAAGCCGCGCGACGAGTGGGAGCACAAGCACTGGGATGAGATCCAGCTCGGCTATCAGGTGACCACCCGCACCTACGAGGTGGTCGGCACGCGCAACGTCGGTAACCGCCTGCACTGCGAGAGCTGCCACCTCAACGCCGGCGGCAACCCCGCCGCCTCCTGGTGGGTCGACGTCGAGCGGCGCTATCCAACCACCTCAGGCACCACCCTGCAGGAGCGGATCAACGGCTGCTTCGAGCGCAGCATGAACGGCTACCCGCTCTGCTCCACCGCCGACGGTCCCGCGGCGTGCGACCGCAACCCGGTGATGGTGGGACTGACCACCTACATGGAGTGGCTCACCCGCGAGTACCACAAGACCCACTTCGAGCCCACCGACATCTCCGGTTTCGCCGGCAGTCTGGAGGGGTTCGGCGACGCCGCGCGCGGCCGCGCCATCTACACCCAGAAGTGCGCCTTCTGCCACAACAATGCCGGCCAGGGGCGCTACGAGCACGACACCTACTTCCGACCCGCGCTGTGGGGGCCCGACTCGTTCAACGCCTGCGCCGGCCTGGCCGCCGCGCCGGTCAAGGGGCAGGTGTCGATGCTCGCCAACTTCCTCCAGGGGAACATGCCCTACACCAGCGGCGGTATGCTCACCGGCACCGAGGCCGACGACCTGACCGCCTACATCAACACCCAGTGCCGCCCCGGCAAGGGGGGGGTCGGTCCCGACGGCGAGGTCTGCCCGCCGGCTCCCGGCTGCGTCGATGGCGTGCAGGTGCCGCTGCCCTAAGCGCGAATGAAACCGACAGACCGGGATAAATGGGACGACCGGTACCGGGAACGGGAGGTGGCGTCGGCGCGGGCGGCGGAAGTGCTGTGCGACCATCTCCATCTGGTCCCGCGAAGCGGGAGCGCCCTGGATCTGGCGTGCGGACTGGGCGCGAACGCCCTGCTGCTCGCCGCGCGGGGGCTGGCGGTCGAGGCGTGGGATCGGTCGCCGGTCGCGGTGGAGAAGCTGGCGGCGGCGGCCCGCCGAGGCGGGCTCGATCTCCACGAGGAGGGGCGGATCGGCGACCTCGACGCCGGACTGCGCAACGTCGCCCAGCTGATCGCCCGGCGACCCTGATCGCCGGCCCGCCCCGGACGCCGCCGCCGATCACAGACGGAACTGCCCGACCAGCCCGGAGAGGCGCGTCGCCAGCGTGGAGAGCTCGCCGCCGGCGTCGCTGATCCCGCGGGCGTCCCGCTCGGACTCGGCCACCACCTCGGCGATGGCCATCAGATTGCCGTCGACGTCCCCGGCCAGCCGGTGCTGCCCCTCGGCGGCGGCGCGGATGTCGCCGTTGAGGCGGTTGATCGAGGCCACCGCCTCGGTGATGGCGGTGAGCGCGCCGTTCACCTCGGCGGTGCGCCGCACGCTCTCCTCGGCCCGCTCGCGCCCCCGCGCCATCACCGCCGCGGACTCGGCGGCGCCGGCACGCAACCGCTCCACCAGCGCCTGGATCTCGCGGGTCGATTGCTGGGTACGGGTGGCCAGGGTGCGCACCTCGTCGGCGACCACCGCGAAACCGCGTCCCTGCTCGCCGGCGCGCGCCGCCTCGATGGCGGCGTTGAGCGCCAGCAGGTTGGTCTGCTCGGCGATGCCGTTGATCACGTCGACGATGGTGACGATCTCGCCGCTCTCCTCGGCCAGGCGCACGATCACCCCCGCCGCCGCCTGCACCTCGTCGGCCAGCTGGTGGATCGAGTCCACCGCCCCATCCACCACCTGACGGCCGTTGCGCGTCCGCTCCTCCGCACCGGCGGCGCCGTCGGCGGCGGCGCGGGCGTTCTCCACCACCTCGCGCACCGAGCCCGTCATGCGCGCCATGCTGTCGCGCACCTCGCCGCTCTGGCGGCGCTGGCGGGCCACCGCGTCGAGGCCCGCCGCGCTCACCCGGTCGAGCCGCGTCACCGCGTCGCCGAGTTGGGCGATCGCCCCGCCCACCTCGCCGACGGTCGCCCGCAACCGCTCGCTCATGCGTCGCCCGGCGTCGAGCATGGCGCCGATCTCATCGGCACGTTCCACCACGATCTCACCGGAGAGATCCCCCTCGGCCATCCGTTCGAAGTGCCCGGCAGCGCGCTCCAGCGGGCGACTGATGTCGCGCACCAGCAGGCGGCCGGCGAAGCCCGCCAACAGCACCGCCAGGGCGATCGCCGCCACCGAGACGTCGCGGATGGCGCGGTACTCCTCTTCGGCGACGGCGTACTCCCGCTCGGCGAGCTGGCGCAGAAAGGCCAGCAACTCCTTGGAGGCGGCCTTCACCACCGCATAGCTGCGGTTGTATCCGCCCGCCGCGGTGTCGTCCCACAGCGCCTCGACGGCCGCCGCGTCGCCGCGCTCCAACGCCTCGCGGGTGGGCTGCAACACCGCGCTGACGAAGCGTTCGACGGCATCGGCGTAACGCTGCACCACTGCCTGCTCGTCGGGTTCCAGGTCGGGGTCGGCGGTGGCGAAGCGGTGTTCGACCTGCAGCAGCGCGGCCACGTTCTCCGCCACCGTCCGTCCCTGCGCCGCCATGTTCGCGGCATCGGGGTGCAGGCGGGCCATGCCGACGTGGATCCGGCTGTCCATGATGCGGTGATCGATCGCGGCGAGCATCTCCCGCGCCGCCCGGTCGTTGAGCGAGTCGAGCAGGCGCTCGTTGCCCCGCGCCATGCCGAACAGCCCGACCGCGCCGCTGGCCACCAGCAGCAGCGACATCAGCGCGACCAGCAGATGAATCCGGTGGCGGATCCGCAGATTGGCGAACGGCATCATCCCGCGGCCTCTTTGGAAAAGGGAACACGGGGGTACGGTAGTCGCCGAAACTTAAGGGGTTCTTATTGGGGCCCGCGAAAGAATAACTTCCTGTTTTGGAACGCCGAGCCACTCCGCCCGGCGGCG
>NZ_BAAHXB010000143.1:0-13624 GCF_054657215.1 Endothiovibrio diazotrophicus | reverse complement strand
CCACCCTATCGAAGAATGGCGAGTTTGTAGTGCCACTCGCCGAAAAGAAAAATCGCAACTTGTTGATTTTCGGATTAATAAAAATTTAGCTGTTAAATATGGGTTAGCGGAGAGGAGCAGGAAGATGGCGACCATCCGCCGACGCGGCACCCACTGGCAGGTTCAGATCCGGAAGAGGGGGTATCCCCCGCAGTCCAAGAGCTTCGCGACCCGCGCCGAAGGTGAAGCGTGGGCACGCGCCGTCGAAAAAGGGTTGGACGGCCGCGTCATCGCCCGCGCCGAAGCCGAGCAGACCACCCTCGGCGAGGCGCTGGAGCGCTACCTGCGCGAGGTGACGCCCACCAAGAAGGGCGCCAAACAAGATAGCGGGAGAATCCGTCGCTGGATGGCGCACCCCCTCGCGACGCGCACCCTCGCCGCCGTTCGCGGCACCGATATTGCCGCCTACCGGGACGAGCGTCTCGCCGAGGGAAGAAATCCGGGCACCGTCATCTGCGACCTCTCCATTCTGTCTCAGGTGTACGTCGTGGCGGCGAAGGAGTGGGGCATGGAGAGCTTGAGAAATCCGGTCAGCGTCGTGCGCAAGCCCAAAAAGCCGAGGAGCCGGGATCGCCGTCTGGAGGGCGATGAGGAGAACCGCTTGCTGGAGGTGGCCGACGCTCCCTACGGTGAGCTGATCACCCTGGCCATCGAGACCGCGATGAGGTCGGGAGAGCTGCGCTCCCTGAAGTGGCCGAGGATCAACTTGAAAACTCGCACCGCCGCACTCCCTGAAACCAAGAACGGGGAACGGCGAGTGGTACCGCTCTCCTCGCGGGCGGTGAAGGTGTTGAGTGAACTCCAGCACCGAAGCGATGGCGAGGAGGTGTTTCCGACCTTGACCTCCGCTGATGTCATCACGAGCAAGTTCCGGCGGCTGTGCAAGAAGGCCGGGGTGGCGGGGTTGCGCTTCCACGATCTGCGCCACGAGGCGACCAGCCGCTTTTTCGAGCGAGGCCTCAACATGATGGAGGTGGCAGCGATCACCGGCCACAAGGACTTGGAGATGCTGAAGCGCTATACCCACCTGCGAGCAGAGGATTTGGCAGTGAAGCTGGGATGACGAGCGGAGGGACGGCATACGCCACGCTGTTCAGCCCTCCCCCCAAGCTCCGGTAATTGGCGGGCACAGATCCCCTGCACCCTTCCCCCGGCTTCGCACTCTGCCGCTCAAAAACGTAGGGATCTCCCTGCGGGAACGACCACAATCTGCTAGGATTCGCCTCACCACTACGCCAAAAAAACGAACCCGTCCATTCATCGAATAATGAGGGGACCCCATGAGTGACGATGCGCTCTCCGTCCGGGCGATTCTCGATCGGCTGAAGACGGTGGAACACTGCTCCACCGACGGGGACCTGGCCAAGCGGCTGGAGGTAAGCGTGCGAACCCTGGAACAGTGGGTTCGGCGCAACTCCATCTCCCTGAAGAAGATACTCCTGCCGGCGGCGACCCGATTGGGCGTCTCGCTGGAGTGGCTGGTCACGGGACGTGGCCCGCGGGAGACGGGGGCGCTGGTGGTGGCCGCCGATGGCGAACAGTTCGAACCGGCCTACCTCATCGCCGGCCAGCTCTACCGGGCGCTCCAGGAGCGCGGGATCACCGCCGATCCCGATGCGTTCGAGGAGGTGGTGCGCGTCCTCCACCGGAACCAGGTGGCCGGCCACCCCGCCCACCCCGATCTGGTCTCCGGCTTTGTCGGTGCCATGCAGCGAGCGCCACTACAAAGCGGCCACCCCGTCCCGCTCCACATGGTCCACAACCACCATGTGCATAACCCCGAGGTGTGGGGCGTTCGGGAGGAGGCCGGCGCCATGCGGGTCCATGTGATCGAGCGGGACGCGAGCCCGGTCGATTGGGCGGTGGTGCGGCGGGGCGGGGCGGAGACGCCGACGGTGGTTCCGCTCTCCGAGGTGGGTGAAGGGGACCGGCTGCTCGGGGTGGTGCCCGAAGGCCGTTAGAAGCAGATGGAGGCGATTCGACCGGGTCCGTTGATGGTGACTTGGGCGGAGCCGAGCAGGTCCCAGCCGATCAGGAACTCGTACGGCCGCTCCGCGGCGAACGCCAGGCAGGCGATCCGCTCGATGGTGTAGATCCCATGCCACCCCAGGCCGGGAAGGTTCACTGGAAACCCCGCATCGAGAAAATAGGTCAGCCCCTCCACCGGTCCCGAGAGGGTGAGGACCGCCTCCTTGCCGATCGGCTCCAGGTGGAGCCGCTCCACGAGGGCGGCGGAGATACAGGAGACCGTACTCCCGGTATCGATCAGTCCCTGCGTCTGGAGCGACTCGTCACTCCCCGGTCGCCCCAAAGTAACCGGTACAAACAATCCATTCGGTCCCGGCAATCCTGTCCAACAAGGCATGCGTTACCCTTGGGCCATCGGCCCGACCATGCAACGCTGAATCGAATAGAGACCATCGGGGAACCGTTCGCGGGCCGCGTCATCGGCCATCGCGGCAGTGGCGCCGAACAGCGCCGCCTCCCCCTCCCGCATCACCACATACTCGTCGGGATGCGTCGCCAGGAGGCGCTCGCGAACCGCCAGGAACGCAGCGTAGTTTCGTTCGATCATCTCAATCCGCGCAGCTTCACGATCAGGCGTTGAATGTTTCATTAAATGTGTTTCCGACGAGGGCAATGATAGTAAACGATGCGCAAAAAGCACTACATTCAGTGTAGCCCTGTTGTACGACAACACTTACAGTGGGGGCGCAAAGCGTGCAGGAAAGCGTTACAGGGCCTTCAGGAGACTCCCGACCCTTTCGCGTGCCGTTCATCGACGCAGGCCGCGGTATTACTGAAGATAACGTACCTGGGGCGGAGGTCGAGGCAAGTATCACTACCTCCGCCGATGGCGGCGATTTCGAGGTGGCAAATTTTAATTAATCAAAAGGTCGATTGAGGCGGATGCCGTCCCAAGAAGGGCACTCCCCGCTCCCAAAAAGGGGCGGGGAGCGTGATCGCTCAACTACCGAGCAGCAACCGGACGACGGTTCGCGGGCTTCGCTGAACGGCCAGGGTCAGGCCGTTGGCCAGCATGACCGCGATGCTTGCAGCCAAACGCATCGCGCGGCCCAGGAGCGGACGGAGCCACGGGGCGCGGATCTCGATGCCCCTGCCTGTGGCGTACTCCTCCGGAAGCGATGCGGACTCGCGGGGTACCAGTGCGGATCTGGTCATGACGTTCTCCTCGTTTTTCGGTTGGGGGAGAAACGCCTCCCCGGAGGGGAGCACACTCCCCGCCAGGGTGGAAGCCATCCGACGATGGCCAATGGATCGATCTGCAACACGCTCCCGGCCCGAGGGCTGCCAGCCTGGGAGCCGCTGGCGAAAGGACGCTCCATGAGGAGCCAAGGACTTCCGTTCTGGGTCGGAACACACCGCGGCGAACTTATTTCAAATCCCAATAGGTCTTGAGCCAATCATTGCTCTATCGAGATAGCCCGCTCGGAAGATGCAAACTTGAACTCTTTCCCATCCTGAATATACTGAAACCGAAAGACACAGATTGTGACAACGATAGGGAGAGTAACGCAATGGAGATTCTGGGACTTCTGTTGATCATTGCGATCGGCGCCCTCAAGGCTGGCAGGGACAATAGCCAGCCGAATGCCGAGGAGGAACTAAGCGTGTTTCCTGATCGCGAGGATTGGGGAATAAACGTAGACCACAAGAAAAGTTGGGGTAGCGGTGGTTACTACGATGAGCAAGGGATCTACAGAATGCCGGGCATTCATGGAGACTAGATAGGGATTCTGAGGAAGACCTCTACCCACCTCGTGTTACGGTTTCTCCAATCCGTTCCTGACATCCCATTTACCTCTTTACTGCGTTAAGGCCCTCTTTCGCGGCGGAATCCGCCCCTCCCGACAGTTGGCTGGATAAGCCTTCTGCACCGTGCAGCACGGAAACCCGCGCAATATTCATCACCCACACCCATAGATAGGTCACCCCCACCAGAAACAGCCCGGTGACGATCCCCAGCGCCCAGTCGTTGTGGTGTCCAACCGCCCCGCCCCGCAGAAAGGCCTCCAGTCCGTTCTCGGTCTGATACATGGCGGCAAGCAGATTGTTGTGCAGCCAGTAGGCGAGGTGCCACAACGTGGTCCAGAAGAGCACGGTGAAGATGGCGAAGCCGAGATTGATGACGGTGTATGCGGAAAACCCGCTGATCACGATGGCGAACAGCATCACCGCATAGAGCCCGAAGAGCAGCACCGCCTGCACCATCGGCAGCACATCGACCAGGATGTCCATGATCAGGGCGTAGGTGCCAGCGGCCAGCCCGGTGCCGACGATCTCCAGCGCGTCCTTGATCCCGTAGTTGACCGCGTACTCGAACCACCCCGACTCGTGGCCGCGGGCCTGCCGGTTGATGTAGTTGGGTGGCGCGTTGAACAGCACCCGCTGAATGGCGGCGTCCTCCGCCTTCACCCGGTCGGTGCCCCCCACCCAGGCGGCGAGCTGGCTCCAGGTCCCCCAGTCGAATCCCGCATTGGCGAGCAGCCGCCCCTTCAGGCCGGCGTCGCGGTTGGTCCACCACTCGTCACAGTCGGGCCGTCCCGCGTAGACCGTCCCCGCGTGGGCCGACTCGAAGCCGGCCACCGGCTGGCGGGCGCGCTCGCCCGGCCCTTCGCACTGATCCAGGGCACCGGGACAGGCCTTGTAGTAACCCTCGGTCTCCAGGAAGAGGTGGGAGCCCATCCACTCGGTGTCGTCGATACCGTACTGCGTCAACAGGGCGCGGGTCTGGGCGGTATCGGGGCGCTGGCGCTGATAGCGGGCGCGGGCCGGACGGAAACACTGGGAGTAGAAGTCGTTGGCCTCGGCCCGCAACCGCGGATCGGTGAGGTTGAGGGCGGCCAGCTCCCGTGACAGCCGCTGTAGATCCGGCGTGGAGGGGGTAATCGCCGCCGCCATTCGGTTGATGCCGTTGGCCACCTGGATGCCGAGATACCAGAGCACCGGCACCCGCACCGGCGGGGTCACGTCGTTGAAGGCCCCGGTACCTGGGCCGTAAGTGGTGCCCGACGCGGCGGCCGTCACCGTCTGGCCGTCTTCATTGGCGTACTGGAATTGGCTGCCGTTCAGGGTGATCGCCGGGGCGAAGGCCAGGGTCATCACCAGCAGGGCCGCCAGCACGTCGAGGAAGCTGCGGTTGACCGAGAGCACCGCGGCGGCCTTGTCGTTCGGGGTGTTCATCGGCTCCCAGGTGTTTTTCACCAGGATCACCAGCAGCGGCAGCAGATGGAGTCCGAGGGCGGTCACCATCTCATAGAAGCGGTTGTACCAGACCCAGCCGAAGTAGCTGGTGTAGAGTTCCAGGTACGATCCCGTTGGGTAGCCGGTCATTACTCACCTCCCGTGGAGTCATTGTCATCGATCAAGGGGGCGCCCTCCTCGAAACGAGACGGGGGATCATTGGGGGTCGCCGGGTCCTGGCCAACCCGTCGCTGGATGCCGGCGAGGGTGGCGGCGCTGGCGCTCACCACCTCGCGGCGCACCCGCATCTCCAGCATCAGCGCGTCGATCTCCCGGTCGAGGGTGCCCAGCACGTTGCGCTCCAGGTAGCCCTGCACCGATTCGACCCGCGCCAAGTGGGGCTCCATGCGTCCGGCGAGGACCACGCGGCGGGCCATCAGCGCCCGGTCGACGGTGCGGGCTAGGGCCACCTCCGAAGCCAGCCGTTCGGTGGCCAGCCCTCGCTCATTGCGCGGAAGTCCGCGCAATGCCTCCAGGGTGGCCGCGGTGATGGGGACGCCCGGCGCCGCGACCGTCTGAAGATCCGAGGCCGTGGGCGTACTCCCCTCCTCCACCAGCGCCGCGAGCTGCTCGGCCACGGTGTTCCCCTCGGCCTCCACCTTCGGCAGCAGTCCCCGCCCCGCCCGCCCCTCGGGCTGTCCCCCGCGGGCGGTTTGCAGCCGGCTCTCCCCGACCACATCGTTGACCCAGGCCACCGCGTCGGCGGGACTGCGCCAGGTACTCCCCAGCCGGGTATCGATATCGCCGGTGGTCGGATCGTCGGCACGCCGGCCGAGCAGCATGTTGTAGCCGGCGCTCACCGTATCGGCGACGATCCGCACCGGCGGCTGACCCGCCCCGCCGCGGGCGTGGCCGCCGACCCAGGTGACGCCGCCGTCGCCGCCAGTATCGTCCACCGAGTCGGCGGCGGTGACGATATCGTCCACGCCGACCCGCGCCGACCAGCTCTCGCCGCGGGAGAGGACGATCAGGTCCTCGAAGGGGTTCTCCCCGCGGGCGACCTCGCTCTGCATCGTCTCGCAGCGCTTCACCGCGATGTTCACCGTCTCCTCGGCCTTGAGCATGAAGTTCATCAGCCGCTCGTAGGCGCCGGGATCGGCGCGCTGGATCAGGTAGAGGGGCAGATTGGAGAGGATCGCGCCGGGCAGCGCCTGGACCATGGCGATGGCGTGATCGGCGCCGGAGGCGATACGGTCGAAGGTCTGCTCGAAGGCGAGCGACGGGTCGAACCGGCCGCAGACGTTGCCGATGCCGCCGCGCACGCCGAGCCCCACCGGCAGCGTGGTGGTATCGCTCAGCGGGGCGGAGACCGGCGCGGCGCCGCCCAGCTCGTAGACCAGCTCGGGGGCGGTGTTCAGCTCGAAGGCGGCCGCGGGCGCGGCCCCGGCCCCAGCGGCAAACAGCAGGGTGGACAGGAGAATGGTTCTCATGCGGGCTCCTCGGCGCGATGCAGCAGCGGATTGGGACGGGGGAGGTTCTGGAACAGCCGGCCCGGTTCCTGGATCACCATGCCGCGCAGTTGGGAGACCTTCCGGCCGCCCTTGCGCACCTCGTAGAAGAGGACGTTGCGATTGCCCGGCTGGTGGGTCTCGATCAGGCCCGACTTCTTGAGGCCGGTCTGGAGGGCGGTGAACTTGATCTCGCCGGCCAGCTCGTCGGCGGCGGCGTGGAAGATCCGCGGGCTGGCCAGCAGCATCCCCTCCTGAACCAGGTGAACCATGGCGGCGCGGTTGTTGACGGTGCCGCCGCCGTAGCTGATGCCGTCGCCGTCGGGCTCCAGACCGTCGAGGCGGGCGGACAGCCAGGCGAGGAAGGCTTGGCCGTTGTCGGTAAGTCCTTCGGGGAGCGGGAGGGCGCGGATGGCCTTTTCGCTGGGATTTCCACTCCTCGGCGCCGTAGTTGGGGGCTCGGGAAGATCGATCTCGCCGGGCGGAACGTCTGCAACGCCCTCCCCTGCTCTGCTTTCCCGGTCCTCATCGAGCGGAGAAGCATCGAACTCGACCGACGCCAACGCGGAGGCGCCGAGGTCAGCCAGCTCATCGACCTCCGCCAGTGGTGCGGCAAGCAGGGTCTCCTCCTTCAGCTCCGTCGGTTTCGGAGCCTTGATGACTGGATCGCGAACAGCGGATGTTTCCGCCGGAAAAGTTTCGGAAACGCTTCGTTCCGGGTGCATTGCCACCCTCGCCGTCTCCTTCTCCACCGGCTCCAGCGTTCCCACGAACGGCTCCGGATAGTCCCCGAATGGAAACAACCGCGACAGCGGAAAGCGCAGCATGGTGAAGGTGTGCTGGTACCCCTCCCCTGTCACCCGGACGCGCCAGATCGCGGCATCCTCCGGCGTCGGCACCACGAAGCGCGCCTCCTGGAGGGCGTCGAAGATGCGCTGGTTGTCGTCCGGCACCGTCACCCCCAACTCGCGCAACCGGGCAATCATCGCCTGGGCGGCAGGCACACAGACCAGGAAGAGTTCGCTCGCCGTGCTCCAGCCGCCCCCGCCGTTGCGGTTCAGCTTGAAGCGCCCCTCCGCCAACAACTGACGTAGGGTATCTAGCAGCCGCTCGGCCAGCGGCGGCTCCGGCGCCGAGGGGAAGCGCGACTGGACCCCGTGGCGAAAACTCTCGGCGGTGGAAGCTCGGTCGGCGTGATGGACGATCTCCCCGAGCACCCCGGCGTTGAAGGTGTCGCCGTAGAGCCACGCGGCCAACTGCTCCAGCAGCGCCCGCTCCCGCCCCAGCCAGGCGCGCCCGGCAGCGGGCACCAGCACGCCGTACATCATCGGCCCGACGTGCATGTGCAGGGTGTAGGGGGCCTTGCGGTAGGTGAAGGCGTAGTGGGTCGCCCCCTCGTGGGTGATGGGGCGCCCCAGCGGCGACCACGGGCGCGATTTGGAGCCGGATGGAGAATCGAGCAGCCGCAGCTCGAAGTTCGCAGCCGGCTTGCCCACGTCATGCAGCAGCGCGGCGAGAAAGATCCCGTAGGTGTAGAGATGCTCCAGCCGCGCCACTACCTCGATGGGCGCCCCCTGAGGCAGGCTGTGGCTCTTGCGCCGGCGCAGGGCGAACTCCACCACCTCCAGGGTATGCACCAGCAGGCCACCGGGACCGGGGTGGTGATGAGCCACCGAGGCGGGCAGCAACTGCACCCGCTCGGCGTAGGCGTGGATCACCGGCAGGCAGAGTACGTTCCAGTAGGCGTCGGGGAGCGCGGTGAGGCGTTTGATGGCGGCGAGTCGCCCCCGCTGGTCCAGCAGTTCGAACAGCGCCGGGGCGCGAAGCACCGGCAGGCGGGTGATGTCGAGACAGGCGAGGTCGATTTCCGGTACCGGAGGGGAAGACCGACGGGCAAGGCCGAGCGCGCCCATCAGCGCCCTCCGGGCGCCGCCGAACACGTTCGATTCTCAGGGAGGAAGGACAACGGCCACATGGGGCGTCATCGTGAATCGCCAGGAAGACTTCACCAAGTGATTCATACGCCGAGAAGTCGGCAGTGATTTGAGACTATCGACCGGTGATGAATGAAGAACGGAATCTGCGTTTGGTGGGAGAAAGCACAGGATGGATGCTCTTCAATAGAATGTCGAGTACGCCCGATCAAAAACAGATTAATTCGGTATCAGAATGACTGCTGCTACCCAAATGCAGACGTTGGCCAGCGAAAACTGATTGGCGACAACCGACCCATCGCGGCCGCCTAACAGCTGAAGGCGAAAGGAAAGGGCCTCGGCTTCCCACATTACCGCCCCAACCTACTCGCTCTCTCTGAGACTCCATTGGCATATGACCTCGCTAGAGATGCTCCACACCCCTAGTCCCGAGGCGCCCGGTACTCGCCCGACGATCATCATCAGTAACGCGCTACTGTTCAGTTGTGAGCTGGCCATCAAGCGTCGCATGGCGTCGTTGTCTAGGTTCGAAGCGCTAGGGTGGTCTTCAGCGTGAGTGTGCCATTCACCAAGATATAGCAGTCGCCGCGTATGGTAATCCTCAATGGCACGTTGTGCCGCAGCCGGGTTGGAGCGATAGCGGTGCCTCGACCGCTCGTCACTAGCATAGGGTCCTGACGCCTCGGTAACACAGACCTGCCTAGCATTTATGATTCCAAACAATTGGCCGCCGGCCTCGGTCGCCCAAGGCGTCGACTGACGGTATCGACCCACATGCCGCAATACCGGTAATGCAATCAACAGTGATTGGTGGATGTCGTCGAGATGACCAACTACTGAGCGAATCGGCGCCGCCTTTCCAAACAAAGAGATCATGGCCAAACGAACTCGCGCATGGTATGCCGGTCGGTAAAAGTTTCTCGGAGCATGCCCCCATTGTCTTCCACAACGGTAGGATTGCCCATCCATACACGACGACACGAGATCGGAACCTTGTCCAGCAGTGTATCGATCGCCAGTCCGGCCGCCATGCCTACCGTGGGGTGTAAGTCGATCACACCGTGAGGCTGGAAGGTATTGCCGCAACCGGCTTCAACGATGAGGGCACCAGCCTCATCAGGCCAATCCGTTAATCTGAAGATTGGTCGCTCTTCTTCGTCGAATCCAGACAGGATAGAGGCGTTGCCGTAAAGCAAAACGGCGTGCCCTGCGGCAGCATAAGCCTCGGTCCAAGTGCTTAAGAGCGCGGGAGTCCGCTGCAACCTTCCTCGCCAATGGTCGAGAGCAGCCTCCCCATCGAAGTCGATGCCCGCGGAGATGATCAGGTCAGAACCAGCAAGTTGATCAAGCTCCTTAGGACCAAGCGCTTCGAAACGCTTCGAAAATGCATGTTCGAACGTCAGGTGAGGAAACTCACGTCGCAAAAGAATTTGCAGTGCGGACGCCTTGTTCAAGCCGACGTGCGAGACGCCAAGCGGGTGCCGCGAAACATTGGCCGTGGTCAGGCTATCAGGATCGACGAAGATCAATTCGCCAATACCTGCCTGCGCGAGAAGGTGCGCCACAGCTGCGCCGATCGAACCGCAGCCGATGATTGCCACCTTCCGGTTCTTGATCAATATATGACTCGATGGATGATCTCGACCGTGAACCCATGCTCCATCAACTCGCGCGACCCTGCAACGCTCGACAGGGCGGTTTTTATAGGAATTGACGATGCGTGCAGGCGGTACCCGCGACAAATGCCGAAAACCCCGGAGCACATCGCGGCGTTCAGCGCCGCGCAACACCACTGCAGCGAACGCAGCGCCGGTATCGGTCTCCACCTCAAACAGAAATGGTGGCCGTAACCCAGGTTCTAGGCACTTGTGAACAGCGTCTTGCGGTACAAGCTTAGCGATCTCCTCGCCAGTTTCCGGGAATTCGCTTGGTGTCCAAGGTCGCGAAAGGCGGAATAGCCAAGTCTGATAGATTTGCTTGTTGCCGGGATTCACCCCGGTGTTGCGAAGCCAACGCTTGAGAGCTTCCATGTCATCGGCGATGACGTAGCAATTGAACCGCGCGTCAAGAAAGTACACGACTTCGCGCGTCACTCCGCCAGGAGACACGAGACTTCGCACGCGTGCGTGATCAAAGCCATTTGTAGCCCGCTGCGACCAATAAGCAGTGAATTCTCGCTCGAACTCTTCGCGCCGTTTTGCGCTGGAGAAATTGAGCAACTCTTCCGCATCTTTGAGATGCGCCGCAACTCTATCGCCGATCGGTACAGCGTCCCGAGTAGACCGCAAGCACAATAGACCTTGCTGTTCGACGTGCGGCCAGCCGTATTCATTACCCGCCGCTGGCGCGAAGACCCTGGGCTGTGAATGCGGGAACACAGGATCGACGGCCAAGACCAAGTGGTCGACCTTCTCCAGTTCGAGCGAGCCCGTAGGAACGTTCACCCGCCAGCCCATCTCGAACCCCTTGCAGATCTTCTTTAGCTCATCCGCGCCGAGCCGCTGCCACCGGCCTGGACGATATCGCTCGAGGCCAGCTTCGATCTCACGCGTGATCTGAATACGTTCTACTTCCGTTCTCAGCCGAACCTCCCGCCACCATCATTGCGTCGAGCCGTCTCCGCCGATGTGACCTTGATGGCGGAACCTTTACTTCCGTTATCGCCACCGTCGTTCGGCTGTTTAGTGAAAAAGTCGGTGTCGAACACGTCATCCCAGACTTTCTGCGCTTGCTTTCGGGTGCAATCGGACTTATCCAGTACCTCAAGCGTCTTGAGTGCATCACTCAAGCAATCGCGGAAGAAAGTGACCTCTTGGTCCCCCGCTGATGCCAGCTTGATGTCGAGCACCGGATGTTTGATTTCGGTAGATTTCTGGAGCTCTGCGTCGATGGCCTTCCACGTTTCGCGCAGCGCCTTGTCGTCCCGGTCAACGCTATCCTTAAAATGATCGACGACCAATTTGGTGATGCAGATTCCGCTGGTGGTCTTGTTTTTCCAGACAGCTCGGCGCGCGAACTTCTTGGTCAATTTGGTGACGCGCCTCATTTGACTGCCGTCCGACTCGCCAGCGTTTAGCTCGCCTACATGGCCGTTAAACCAGCGGGTCACCGCCCGAGCGTCTGAGCGCGTCCACTCGTCTCCGCTTGCCAGTTCGTAGTATTCCACCGGGTGGTCGTTCTTGTCCTTGGTGGTGACGATGCGGTAGACCGGAATGTCGATGTGGTAGCCTGCGGCGTAGACTTGGCGAACGCAGTTGCACTTAACGGTAGCCTCCTGCTTCAGGCGGCCGTCCCACGCCAGCGCGTCGCAAACCCGCTGGCGAGCTGCCAGAGGCGTGAGCGTAGCACCATCATCATCCTTAAGGTCGTCATACGCGAAATAGGCGCCGTCGTCGATGTCATAGTCGTTGTCGCCATCCTGCACCATAGTGCGCATCTGGTACGAACCCTGTGAATGAACTTCCTTAGGCTGCGGCTTTTTCGCCTCGTCGAGACCGTTTTTCAAACGAGTTCTCCCGGCGTCCCGTCGCGTGCGCATCTCAGCCTGTTGCTTATTCGAAAGTGTGACGTTATTCCTGTGGAAGCCCGTCATCTCCCGGTGGCAGTCAATGTCAGCCATATGTATCCTTAATCGTTTAGCTGTTTATTCTAGGTTTGGCGTCAGCCAGGGCGGAACGGAAGGCTTTCATTTCCGTTGCGCGGGAAGCCCAAGCAAAGTCGACATCAGAAATGGCCTGACGCGCAAGCGCGTTGAGCACCTTAGGGCGCGCGTCATCCATGTTGTTGAGGTAGTCACGCAATTCGTTGGACGGGCACTGCGCGGGCAATCGGAATGCGAAGCTACCGTCACCCCGCGTCTCGGCCATCTTGGCGGTGAGGTAGTCATATCCCACGGCCTGTGCGTTCAAACTGGCCGCGATAGCCCGAAGCCCGAAGAGCCACCCGCCTGCGCCACGGTGGAGAGAGCGGTTGCTTACCTCTTCACCGCCTTGGGAGGGCAACGTGCCGAGCATAAACAGGTGGATCGGGCGGTGTTGCTCACGATCGTTCAGGATCTCTATCGCCTCCATCATACCGATGAGTCCTGGGTTGTTGGCCCAGAGCCCCCCATCCACGTATGTCGCCTTGGCCCCGTTGCCACCGGGCTCGTCCAGTCTGGCCATTGATCGGAGAATCGGCGCCGCACTGGTGGCCATACAGATATCAACTAGCGAGCGCTCGTTGTCTCGTCCGTTGAGTCGTTTGAGGTGCTGCGTCTTAAAAACGACCGCCGCATGACGATTTATGTCCAGCGTTGGCACGGCCAGCGCGATTCCGCGGGCGTCGAACACAGACTTTACCGTTTCGTCGCCCAAGGTCCGCCTCAGGGTACTCCGCAATGCCTCGTCGCCTTTGCGCAACCCCACGCCAAATCCTCTCACGAACAGCCTGAGCCCAGGAACGGCACGCGCCCATTGCATCGGAAAAATCTTACGGCCAGCCTCAGCATATAAAGCCTGGATGTCTAGCAACGAGACACCAGCAACCAAGCCGCACGCTACAATCCCGCCCGTACTGGTACCGACGATCAGGTCGAACGCAGTACCAATGTCGAGGGGCTGCTCGCGCTTCTGGCTGTCTTGAACCCGGTCTCCGAACGTAGCGAGGTAGGCGGATTGGTACGCGCCACGCATGCCACCACCGTCCAGACACAGCACCCGAAAGGGTTTCGTTTCCGCCACTTCCGCTCTCATTTCGTGATGTTAGTCACAAAATTATTGGGGTGATGCAGCCCATTTCAAGTGGCGCAGTACCAAAATATCTTGTGAGATTAGTCGGGCAGGCGAGGCAACATATCTTCTGCTAATTGGCTTATTCACCTTCCACCGATCGGTATTCGCATAAGTGACGGGTTAGCTAGAAGGCAGTTAAGTTCCGGTTACGGCCGGGAACAGCTGG
>NZ_BAAHXB010000142.1:0-13981 GCF_054657215.1 Endothiovibrio diazotrophicus | reverse complement strand
GCTACCCCCGGTCGGGGTGGTGGGTGGGAAACAGGCACCGCTCGTTGGGGAGTCCTGGATTCCGCTGCGCTTCATCCCGGCTACCCGCTTCCAACCCGCATCCCATGTCGGAAGCGCCACCGAAATGGTGGATGCTACGAAGCGGGCCGACGGCGGCGCCGACTTGTATCGTTTCCTACATTTCAGCCGTTGTATCGCCCGCTTCCGGTCTGACAACGGCGTCCTTATTCGTCTTTAACCCACTGATCTTTCTGGGAGAGCCAGCGTTGGCTCCGAGATTGCAGCGGACCGGCATTCCCCCTCTTTCGGAGTGCCCCGCCATGACCCGCACCGTTCATCCCGTGGTTATCGACGACACCACCCTGCGCGACGGTGAACAGAGCGCCGGGGTCTCCTTCACCCCGGACGAGAAGCTGGCCATCGCCCTCGACCTGGATGCGCTGGGGGTCGACGAGCTGGAGATCGGCATCCCCGCCATGGGCGAGGAGGAGCGGGAGGTGATCCGCGCGGTGGCCGATCTGGCGCTCGACGCCCGGCTGCTGGTGTGGAGCCGGATGACCGATGGCGATCTGGCGGCCTGCGTCGACCTCGGGGTGCAGATGGTCGACCTCTCCATCGCCGTCTCCGACCAGCAGATCGAGAAGAAGCTGGGCAAGGACCGCGACTGGGTGATCGGCGCCATCGAGCGGATCGTGCCGCGCGCCCTCGACATGGGACTGGAGGTGGGGATCGGCGGCGAAGACGCCTCGCGGGCCGACGACGAGTTCCTGCTGCGGGTGGTGGAGACGGCCCAGCGGGCCGGCGCGCGGCGCTTCCGCTTCGCCGATACGGTGGGGATCATGGAGCCGTTCGGCGTGCGCGAGCGGATCGGCCGGCTGGTGGCGGCCACCGATCTGGAGATCGAGATGCACGCCCACGACGACTTCGGCCTGGCCACCGCCAACACCCTGGCGGCGGTGCTGGCCGGGGCCAGCCACGTCAACACCACGGTCAACGGCCTCGGCGAGCGGGCCGGCAACGCGGCGCTCGAAGAGGTGGTGCTGGGTCTCGATCGGCTTTATGGCTACCCGGTGGATATCGATCTGGCGGGTTTCCAGGAGCTCTCCGCGGCGGTGGCCCGCGCCGCCGGCCGGCCGGTGGGGTGGCAGAAGAGCATCGTCGGCGAGGGGGTGTTCACCCACGAGGCGGGGATCCACGTCGACGGGCTGCTCAAGGACCCGGCCAACTACCAGGGGGTGGATCCGCGGCTGGTGGGGCGCGAGCACAAGCTGGTGCTCGGCAAGCACTCCGGCAGCCGCGGGGTGATCGAGGCCGCCGCCGCCCTCGGAGTGCTCCTCGACCGCGAGAACGCCACGGCGATGCTGCCGCGGCTGCGCGCCTTCGTCACCTGGAGCAAGCGCTCGCCGGAGCCGGCCGAGCTGTTGCAGATGATCGATGAGGTGAATGCCGCGCAGCCGCACTTCGAGCTGAGTGCGTAGTCCCCGCCGGTTGGCGGCCCCGCCCCTGGTTACCACGCTCCGCGTGGTAACCCCGGCCTTCACGCCGGCAGAGGCGTCTGCTTCGGACGCTCCGCGTCGGCGCCGCCCTTTCTGTGACCACCGTTCCTGAGGTAGGACGCAGAGCGTCCAAGGTCCGTCGGTTACGACGCAGAGCGTCGTAACCAGAGGGGGTTCGTCGGTTACGACGCAGAGCGTCGTAACCAGAGGGCTGTCGTAACCAGAGGGATGAAGGGGAGTCAGCGGCAGCGCAGCCGGTAGCCGATGCCCTGTTCGGTGGCGATGAAGCGGGGGTGGCTGGGGCTGTCGCCGAGCTTCTGGCGCAGTTGGCCCATCAGCACCCGCAGGTAGTGGGTCTCGGTGCTGTAGGCCTCGCCCCACACCTCGCGCAGGATCTGCTGGTGGGTGAGCACCTTGCCGGGGTTGCGGATGAGCAGGCCGAGCAGCGAGAACTCCTTGCGAGTGAGGTGGACCTCGTCGCCGTCGAGGATCACCCGGCGGTCGGCGAGATCGACGCTCAGCGCGCCGCAGCGATGGACCGGCGGGACCGGTTCGTCGCCGTGGGTGCGCAACGAGACGCGGATCCGCGCCATCAGCTCGCCGATGCCGAAGGGCTTGGTGACGTAGTCGTCGGCACCGTGGTCGAGGGCGGCCACCTTCTCCGCCTCGTCGGCGCGTACCGAAAGGACGAGGATCGGCACCCGGCTCCATTCGCGCAGCCGCAGCAGCACCTGCTGGCCGTCCATGTCGGGCAGCCCCAGGTCGAGGATCACCAGCGCCGGCGGCGCCTCGGTGCAGCGGCGCAGCCCCTCCTCGCCGAGTCGCGCCTCCTCCACCTGGAAGCCGTGGGCCTCCAGGCTGATGCGCAGGAACTGGCGGATGTGCGGTTCGTCTTCGATGATCAGGATGGTGTTGTTCATTCGTCCGTCTCGTTGTCTTCGTGCTCCTCCACCGGCAGGGTGAGGCGCACGCAGGTGCCGACCCCGTCGTCGCCCGGTAGCGCCTCGACGCTGCCGCCGTGGGCGGCCACCATGCCGTGGCAGATCGCCAGCCCCAGCCCCGCCCCCTGGCGCGTGCGGTCCCCCTGATCGGCGCGGTAGAACATGTCGAACACCTTGCGCCGCTCCGCCTCCGGGATGCCGGGACCGCGGTCCACCACCTCGAGGATCGCCTTGCCGTCGCGCAGATAGCCGCGGACGATGATCGGCGCGCCGGGCGGGGAGAAACCGGCGGCGTTGTAGAGCAGGTTGACCAGCGCCTGTTCGATCAGGCTCCCCTGCAGATAGAGCAGCGGGAGGTCGGCGGCGACCTCCTCGCGTACCTCGAACGGCTCCAGCGCGGCGCCGATCCGCTCGACCGCCACCGCGATCAGGTCCCGCGGGTCGACCCAGTCGCGGCGCGGGGTGACCGCGCCGTTGCCGAGCTTGGTCATGTCGAGCAGGTTCTGGATGTAGCGGTTGAGCCGTTCCGCCTCGTCGAGCACCGCGGCGAGCAGCGCCCGGCGATCGTCGGCGGAGAAGTTGCCGCCATACTCCAGCAGGCTGGTGGTGGAGCCGATGATCGAGGCGAGCGGGGTGCGCAGGTCGTGGGAGACCGACGAGAGCAGCGCCGCGCGCAGCCGTTCGGTTTCAGAGACCAGCCTTTCCTCTTCGAGTTCCGCGCTGACCCGGTTGAGGCGGGTCAGCGCCTGCTCGCGGGTGGCGTGGGCGGCGCGCATACTGGCCGCCAGATGGCCGGTGAGCGCGGTCATCAGGATGAAGAAGAGCAGGGTGTAGAGGTCCTCGCGGGCGCCCACCACCAGCGAGAAGCGGGGTTCGGTGTAGAGGAAGTTGTAGGCGAGAAAACCGAGCAGGGAGGCGAACAGCGAGGGCCACAGGCCGCGGCGGATGGCGATCACCAGGGCGGCGGTGAGATAGAGCAGCGAGAGGTTGGCGTGGTGCAGCACCTCTTCGAGAAGGGCCGCCAGGATGGTGGCGATGACCACCACGGCCACCGCTTCGAGCAGTGCGAGGGGGGTGGCGAAACGGGGATGTGGCTGGGACTGCGGCATGGTCGGGCAGACGGAAGTGATCCAAGCATCATAGCGCCGGGGCGGCTGCCGCGGGCATAATAAAAGAATAAAATCCTTATCAACTTTTTAGCTGTGCGCGACCGCGCCGGGGAGAACAATGGCGGCCCCTGTGGATTCCGTACGGTCGTTCCTCATGCAGTTCTCCCTGGCGTTGCGGATCTTCGGCGTCCTGCTGATGATCTCCGGCGTCTCCCTGCTCCCGTCGCTGCTGATGTCGGTGATCGACCAGGAGGGGTTGTGGCACCAGTATGCGGCGATGGTGGCCTTCGCGGTGGGGGCGACGGCGCTGATCGAGCTGTTCCTGCGCGGTCGCGGGGCGCAGCCGCGGCTGAGCAACCGCGACGGCTTCCTGATTGTCGCCATGCTCTGGTTCGCCGGCAGTCTGCTCGCCTCGGGCCCGTTCATGGTGTTCCTCGAGCTGAGCCCGGCGGATGCGGTGTTCGAGGCCACGTCCGCCTTCACCACCACCGGCGCCACGGTGATGGTGGGGCTCGACGAGCTGCCCCGCTCGATGCTGCTCTACCGCCAGGTGTTGCAGTGGATGGGCGGGGTGGGGGTGATCGTCTCGGCCATCGCGCTGTTTCCGCTGTTGCGCATCGGCGGCATGCAGCTCTACCGGGCGGAGACCCCGGGGCCGATGAAGGACGAGAAGCTGACCCCGCGGCTGGCCCACACCGCACGCGCCATCTGGATCCTCTACGGCGGCTTTACCGCGGCCTGCGCGTTTGCCTACTGGGCGGCGGGGATGAGCGTCTTCGACGCCATCGCCCACAGTCTCTCCACCCTCTCCACCGGTGGCTTCTCCACCCACGACGCCAGCTTCGGCTACTGGGACAACCCGTGGATCGACGCGGTGGGGGTGGTCTTCATGCTGGTCGGCGGGATCAACTTCGGCGTCCACTACGTGGTCTGGCGGCGGCTCGATCTGGCCGCCTACTTCCGTAGCGCCGAGGTGCGCTGGTTTCTGATCATCACCCTGGCGATCTCGCTGCTGGTGGCCGCCGCGCTCTACGTCACCGGCATGCGCAGCGATGTACTGCACGCCCTGCGCCATGCCATCTTCACCGTGGTCAGCGTGATCACCAGCACCGGCTTCGGCGTCGACGACTTCTCCCACTGGCCGCTCTATGCGCCGCTGCTGATCATCTTCGCCAGCGTCGTCGGCGGCTGCGCCGGCTCCACCGCCGGCGGGGTGAAGGTGATCCGGCTGCTGATCGTCAGCGCCCAGGCGAAGGCCGAGCTCGACCGGCTGGTCCACCCGCGGATGCTGCGCCCGATCAAGATCGACGGGCGGGTGGTCAACGAGAGCGTGGTGGTGGCGGTGTGGAGCTTCCTCTTCCTCTACATCGTCACCTTCGGCACCTTCCAACTGCTGCTGATGCTCGACGGCTTCGACATGGTCACCGCCTTCGGTGCGGTGGCCGCCTGCATCAACAACCTCGGTCCCGGCCTGGGCGAGGTGAGCGGCCAGTTCGGCGGGGTGAGCGATGTCGCCAAGTGGCTGCTCAGCTTCGCCATGCTGATGGGGCGGCTGGAGATCTTCACCCTGCTGGTGCTCATCTCGCCCGCGTTCTGGAAGGCTTGATCCCTTCATCTGGTGTCGGCGTATGAAGTGCGCGCCGGCGTTTCCGTTTCGGCACCTGTTCGGGCACACGGTGCCTTCGTTCGGCACGGCGCCCGCGGGGCGCCCCATAGGGCGGCCTGCGGCCGCCGTGGCCTTTCGGACTGCACCGGCGTTCGTTCCCCGAGCTGGTGGGCTTCGCGACAGCGGAGGCTTCCGAGGCCTGTTGGATCTCCTACAATTTTTCGCCGTCTTTAATTCCAACTCGTTGATTTACGGTTTTTTTACGATTGGCTTCGATGTTGCTTGGAGAAGACCGTCCCGCCCTTATTCGCCGCGGCCGAGGCCGCGGCCCATCGATGGAGAGCCACCATGAGTGACTTTGACGACGACCTTTCCGAACTGGAGTCCGCCGAGGATTTCCTCGATTACTTCGCCATCGACTACGATCCCGCCACCGTGCGCGTGGCCCGGCTGCACATCCTGCAGCGTTTCCACGACTATCTCGAAGGGGCCTCCATGCCCGAGGACGATACCGCCCGCCGCGCGCTCTACACCCAACTGCTGGAGCGTGCCTATCGCGACTTCGTCGAATCGACCCCGATCGACCAGCGGGTCTTCTCGGTGCTGAAGAAGGCGGTGGGTACCGCCACGGTCTCGATCGGTTCCATCGGCAAGGCGTGAGGCGGGGATGGACGATCCACAACGGCGTTACGACTACGGCGAGGCGGTGCGGGTGATCCGCAACATCCGCAACGACGGCACCTTCCCCGGTATCCCCACCGGAACCCTGCTGATCCGCCGCGGTTCGGTGGGCCACGTGCGTGACGTCGGCACCTTCCTCCAGGACCAGGTGATCTACTCGGTCCACTTCCTGGAGGAGGACAAGCTGGTGGGGATCCGCGCCGAGGAGCTGATCGGTGTCGACGAGCCGTGGGTTCCGAGCCGCTTCGAGTCCCGTGAGAAGGTGCGCACCGTCGCCCACCTCTCGGTGGCCGGCGAGGTGATCGCCGAGCGCGGCGCCGAGGGGGAGATTCTCAAGGTGATCCGTGACCAGGAGGCGGAGCGCGTCACCTACCACGTCCGTTTTCCCGGCCACACCCTGCAGGTGCCCGAGCCGTTGCTGGAGCGGATCGAGGAGGCCGGCCCGGAAGAGGACGCCGACTCTCAATGAACGCCTGTGTAGGAGCGGCCCCCAGGCCGCGATGGCGGCGGTTCAAATCGAAGCCCTGATCGCGGCCTAGCTCCTACGCTACGCTGAACGAGTTTGATGCGAGTGAAGAGACGATGAGCCAGAGCCCGATCGATACCTCCAGCGCGGAGTTTCTCTACTGCCTGTTGCGTACCGCCCAGGAACAGCAGGGGGAGGCCCCCGCCGCGCTCGACGACGCACAGCGGTCGGCGGTGGAGCAGACCGCCGAGCGGGCCTTCGAGCTGGAACGAAGGATCCTCGCCTCGCGTGAGGCGCTCGGCGTGGTGGTCGCCGACTCTTCGGTCGAGGAGGCCGCCCGCGCGGTGGAGGGACGCTACGAGGAGCCCGGGGCCTTTCATCGGGCGCTGGCCGAGAACGGCCTCGACCCCGAGGGGCTGCGCCGCGCCCTGGCGTGGCAGCTGCGGGTGGAGGCGGTGCTGGAGCGGGTCGCCGCCCGCGTCCCGCGGGTCAGCGAGACCGAGGCGGAGATCTACTACCGGATGCACCCGGAGAAGTTCCAGCGGCCGGAGCGGCGTACCGTGCGCCACATCCTGATCACCATCAACGAGGACTTCGCCGAGAACCACCGCGGCGCCGTGCAAGCGCGGCTGGAGCGGTTGGCCGCCGAGCTGGCCGAGGATCCCGCGCGCTTCCCCGATCTGGCGATGGCCAACTCCGAATGCCCCAGCGCGCTCCACGGCGGGCTGATCGGCACCGTGGCCCGCGGCAAGCTCTATCCCGAGCTGGATAGGGTGCTGTTCGCCCTCGACGAGGGGGCCATCAGTCGCGTCGTGGAGTCCGAGATCGGTCTCCATCTGGTCTGGTGCGAGGCGTGCCACCCCCCCGGCGAGATGTCGCTCGCCGAGGCGATGGAGCCGCTGCGCGACAAACTCACCGAGCGGGCCCGTGAGGCGGCCCAGCGGGAGTGGATGCGCCAGCTCTGAGGGCATCCTCACAACCGTCCCCAGGTGCTACCTTTCTTCGTATAAGGGAAATCCCGGATTCCCGCCCTGCAGGGAGGTTTGGCCTCCCCGGGAGGGACGGCAGGTATCGGAGCGTCGGCCTTGCGACCGGGGGAGCGTTGTCCCTGACGCGGAATTCCGCCCACAGTAGAAATCTGAGGGACGCAAATTCCAAGTAACGAAGGGCGGTGCAGCCTCTCCCATTCGCGGCCGATTCCGCTCCCGCATCCGACCGTCCTTCCCGGAGATGGGCGATGGGTGGGGCCGCGTCGGCGGCGGGGAAGCGCTCCGCCAAAGGGGCCCGGCATGCGCATCCGTAGCAAATTCATCTTTCCCATCGTCGTCTCGCTGCTGCTCGGCGGATTGGTCGGCGGGATTCTCCTCGATACCTTGATCAACGGCCTGGTCTTCCGCCAGGCGGAGACCGCCGAGCAGATGAAGCGCACCGCGCTCGACGCAGCGGTGGCCGCCAAGGTGACCGAGATCAACGGCAACATCCGGCGCATCGCCGGCAAGGCGCTGGAGGAGGCGGCGCTGTTCAGCCGCCTGCCCGGCGTGGTGGAGGCGTACCGCCAGGCGTTGCGCGGCAACATCGACGATGAGGCCGACCCCCGGGTGCAGCAGGCGAGAGAGCGGCTGCGCGAGGTGATGAAGCCGGTGGTGGCCGGCTTCCGCGGCGCCACCGGCGCGCCCGCCTTCCAGATCCACTTCCACCTGCCCAACGGCCGCAGCCTCGCCCGCATCTGGCGCGAGGGGTGGCAGACCAAGCGCAACGGCAAGAAGCTCGACATCTCCGACGACATCACCTCGTTCCGCAATACCGTGGTCGAGATCAACCGCGGCGAGCACCGCCCGATCACCGGCATCGAGGTGGGGCGCGGCGGCTTCGCCATCCGTGGTCTCGCCCCGGTGATCGACGAGCAGGGCAACCACCTCGGCTCCAACGAGGTGCTGCGCTCCTTCGACGACGTGCTGCAGGTCAGCCGCTGCGATGAGAAGACCCAGTTCGCGGTCTACATGGACGCGGACCTGCTCCCCATCGCCACCAAGCTCCAGGACCCGAAGAAGAACCCGGTGCTCGACGGCAAGTACGTGCTCACCGCGCGCACCGACGAGAAGATGACCGGCGAGCTGGTGGACAGCGCGCTGCTCGACGCAGGCCATGACGGCCTGACCTCCCGCCAGCACGACCACTACTACCTCACCGCCTTCCCGATTCCCGACTACGGCGGCAAGGCGGTCGGGGTGATGGTGATGATCAACGACATTGCCCAGCAGCAGGCGATGGTCGCCACCATTCGCGACAACGGCGCGGCCACCGTGGCCGAGCTGCGCGGGCGGATCGCCGCGGCGATCGCGGTCCTGGTGGGGCTGATCGGGCTGATCTCCTCGCTGATCATCGATCGGGTGGTGGTGCGGCCCCTGGAGCGGGCCGTGGCGGTGGCCGACGCGGTGGCCGAGGGGGATCTGACCCACGCCATCGACGAGGGTGCCCGGGACGAGGTGGGGGATCTGATGCGGGCGATGGCGCGGATGCGCGACGGGCTGCGGCGCATCGTCGCCACCTTCGGCGAGGCCTCCTCCAACATCGCCACCGCTGCCGCCGAGATCGCCGGCGGCAACCAGGACCTGAGCAGCCGCACCGAGGAGCAGGCGGCCAGCCTGGAGGAGACCGCCTCCAGCATGGAGCAGCTCACCGCCGCGGTGCGCCAGAACGCCGAACACGCCCATACCGCCGGCCGCCAGGTGGGCGAGGCGCGGGAGCTGGCCGAGGGCGGCGGCGAGGTGGCCCGCCGCACGGTCGCGGCGATGGCCGCGATCAACGCCTCCAGCAAGCGGATCGCCGACATCATCGGAGTGATCGACGAGATCGCCTTCCAGACCAATCTGCTGGCACTGAACGCCGCGGTGGAGGCGGCCCGCGCCGGTGAGCAGGGTCGCGGCTTCGCGGTGGTCGCCGCCGAGGTGCGCAACCTCGCCCAGCGCTCGGCCGGATCGGCCCGCGAGATCTCCGCCCTGATCAAGGACTCGGTGGCGAAGGTGGAGGAGGGGAGCGCCCTGGTGGAGCGTTCCGGCAGCGCCCTGGAGGAGATCGTCGCCGCGGTCAACCGGGTCAGCGCGGTGGTGGTGGAGATCGACGGCGCGAGCGCCGAGCAGTCCGCCGGCATCGGTCAGGTCAACAAGGCGGTGACGCGGATGGACGAGATGACCCAGCAGAACGCCGCCCTGGTGGAGCAGGCCGCCGCCGCCAGCCAGTCGATGGCCGAGGAGGCGGCGGAGCTGAAACGGCTGATCGCCTTCTTCCGGGTGTAGGGCGACGGGCCGTGAGCCTGGGAGGTTAAGAGGAAGAGGCACGAAGGAGACGAGGGGGAAGGCAGGGAGTGGTGTCGAGGTGTGCGAGAGTCGCTGGTACGTAGTGCCTTCGTTCGACACGGCGCCCACGGGGCGCCCTATAGGGCGCCCCGTGGGCGCCGTGTCGAGCGGAACTGCCACTCGATACATTCACTCCGGGCGAGCAAGCGAAGCATCCGCTTTCCCACTCTTCATCTCCTTCGAGCCTCTTCCTTCGCGTTCTTCGTGTTGAAAATCACCGCCAGACGAATCCACCTGCCAAAATGTTGGCGGGGCGGTTTTTTCGGTTCCTCGACGCCTCAAGTGGATTTCAATGGCGTAGGTTGGGTTGAGCGCAGTGAAGCCCAACAGGCGTATCGGTCCGCTACCGAGGGGTTCCGCTCATCGCCGTTCGTTGGGCTTCGCTTCGCTCAACCCAACCTACGAGCTGCGCGGTGTGGCGCGCTGATGCAGAATCCGCAAATCCGGATCAGCCCGTAATCCCGTATCGGGACCGCGTTTCCAATTTCAGCTTCACCCCCGACAGACCGCGCTCGAACGCCGCCGATATCAGCGCATGCAGCTGTCGGGCCGCCGCCTCGGCGCCGAGCCCGGCCGGCCGAATGTTGGAGATGCAGTTTCTTTGCGCATCGCTTCGCCCGACCCGTGGCCCATAGGTCAGATAGATCCCCATGCTATCGGCCGCACTCAGGCCGGGCCGCTCGCCGATGAGGATGACGCTCAGACGCGCGTTGAGCCTCTCACCGATCTCATCGGCCAACGCCACCCGCGCCTGGGAGGCGACGGCAACGGGCGCCCAGTGCCAGCCGTCGGCGACCGAGCGTTCCTGAAAGCGGTCCACCAACGCCATCGCATTGTCGTGGATCGCCCGGGTCGATAGGCCGTCGGCGATCACCATGGCCAGGTCATACCCCGCGTCGTCCGGCACGCGATACGGCGCCAGACGCTGCCGGGAAGGCTCATCCAGCCGCCGCCCGAGATCCGGCCGCTGCAAATAGGTGGTCCGGTCGACCGCCGCGCTGTGCACGCCGACATACGGGATTCGGCGCTCGGCGAGTTCCCTTTCGATCGTTTCCGAATCGAAGGGCAGGTGCACCGCATCGCGGGCGCGGGCGTGGTCCGCGTCGAACGCCAGCATCTCGCGGGTGGCGATGCTCGAACCCGCACGGGCCAAGCCGATCCGCGCCGGTGTGAACGCCTTGAGCGGGGCCGCCCCGTGGACCGGCTCCGGTTTGCCGCTCATCGATCCATCTCCCGCAAGTAGGCGAGTAGCGGGGTGGCCTGGTTTTCCGGTGGAAGCCGGCCCTGATCGTCGCGCAGCCCCATCTTGCGCAGCCAGCGCTCGAATTCCGGTGCGCAGCCCGATCCCAGTACCTGTCGCAAGTAGTTGGCGTCGTGAAACGAGGTGCTCTGATAGTTCAGCATCACGTCATCCGCGCCGGGAACGCCCATGATGAAGTTGACCCCGGCAACACCGAGCAGGGCGAGCAGATTGTCCATGTCGTTCTGATCCGCCTCGGCGTGGTTGGTGTAGCAGACGTCGCAGCCCATCGGCAGGCCCATCAGCTTGCCGCAAAAATGGTCCTCCAGACCGGCGCGAATGATCTGCTTGCCGTCATAGAGATACTCCGGCCCGATGAAGCCGACCACGGTGTTGACCAGCAGTGGCTCATAGCGGCGCGCCACCGCGTAGGCCCGCGCCTCCACCGTCTGTTGGTCGACCCCATGGTGGGCGTCGGCGGAGAGCGCACTGCCCTGTCCCGTCTCGAAATACATCACGTTGTCGCCCACCGTCCCCCGCCGCAATGCAAGGGCGGCCTCCCTGGCCTCCTGGAGCAGCTCCAGGGTGACGCCAAAGTTGTCGTTGGCCTTCTCGGTGCCGGCGATGGATTGGAAGACCAGGTCGACCGGACCCTGGCGCTCCATGATCACCATCGTGTTGGTGACGTGGGTGAGGACGCACGACTGCACCGGCATCTCGTAGCGTTGGCGCAGATCGTCGAGCAGCCGCAGCAGGGACTCCGCCGCCGCCACGTCATCGGCCGCCGGGTTGATCCCGATCACTGCATCGCCCGCCCCGTTGAGCAGGCCGTCCAGGATGGCCGCCGCGATGCCCTGGGGGTCGTCGGTGGGGTGGTTGGGTTGCAGGCGGGTGGAGAGTCGCCCCTTCAGTCCGAGGGTGTTGCGGAACCGGGTCACGTTTTCCGCCTTGGAGGCGACCAGGATCAGATCCTGATTGCGCATCAGCTTGGAGACCGCCGCCGCCATCTCCGGGGTGATCCCCGCCGCCACCGAGCGCAGGGTTTCGGCATCGGTCTCGTAGGCCAGCAGCCAGTTACGCAGATCCCCCACCGTCATGCCGGATATCGGCGCAAACGCCACCGGGTCGTGACCGTCCAGGATCAGGCGGGTAACCGCGTCGTCTTCATAGGGGATGAGGGCCTCCCGCAAGAAGGCCGTCAACGGCAGATCCGCCAACGCAAACTTCGCGGCGATGCGCTCCTCCTCCGTCGCCGCGGCAATCCCCGCCAGGGCATCGCCGGATTTCGCCGGGCTCGCCTTGGCCATCAGATCCTTTAGATCACGGAAATGGTAGGTGCGGGCTCCGATGGCGTGTCGAAACGGATTCATGGCTGACATGACTCGATCTGATCCGGATAAAAAACCCGAATCCTATTGGAGATAGATGTCGCTGAGGTTTCATTTGGCCACGTGGTAAGGCTTACGGATTTACTCCAAATATCCACGATCAATAAGCCCTTTTGTCGGATCCATGGGAGTCGTCGATTGATCTGATAGATAATCCTTTAGTTCTTCTTTGCATATAAAGTCAATAAGTTGGAGAAGGCCGTCTTCCTCTATGGATGGCCATAGTTTGTTTAGATTGTCCGTTTCATATCTGCATCCTGGGTCATGCCTAAAATAATATCGCTCGATGTATGGGTTGGCGTTCATATTGTAAACTTGGTGGGCGCCAAGTGACTCGACATGACTTGGTTTGCATAAGAAGTCACGTTCATTGAGTTGTTCGTATCGCGTGGTTCTTGAAATAAAGCATCGATGTAATGTCGGAGGAAAATACAAGCCTGCTTTTTGCTGCCAAATTCGCGATGAACGGTAGATCTCCAGTGGTCCACGCAAGCCAATTTTCTCAGCAGATTGCATGAAGGCTTTCTCCATCAGATCATTTGAGACGTACAGAGGACATCTGAGTAGGGCGGCCTCGCCGTAGCCATCAGGAAAAATTTCATCTAGCTTTTTGTCTATTTTGAAGTCGTAATCTTTTCGGCGTGCTGCATCCAATATTCGCGCGGGAATGGAGCGAATTTCATCGAACCAAAAACGTTGTCCAGTATCTTCATTGTATGCATACAATCCCATTATGGTGCGATCCATAATATCCTGTGTCGGAAAATTTTTTGTGGTTATGTTGAATCGGTAAATTACGCCTAGATCTTGATCTGATTGTTTCTCATAAGGCTTGTAATAGGGGTAAGAGTGAGTGGCAAAAAATGCCGCTATCGTGGGTTCAGCGGTAATGTCAAAAGCGTCAGATGAGATGCCATATTGTTGATTGAGCACGTTGCCTACTAACTTTCCGAAACCGAGCATGATCGCTTGGCGCAAATCAGATTTTGCACCTTCTCGATCCGGTCCGTCCAATCTCATTTCGGTATTTAGTAGTGCCCACTCTCCATCATCCGACGGCTCTTTGGTTAGATTGCGGTAGGCCGATGGAGTGGATGGGTTATAGTAGTTTGTTTGGCCTCGGAAATAGTGAACTGATGAACGGTTGTTTTCGAAGTATTCAATTAATTCATAGATGTTTTTTGCAGGTTGATCTTGGGTGAATGGGCGCTTGTTCATTGCTTCTCCATTTGCCTTGTCAGTGACTCGGAAGTCTTTTCTTTGCGTAGTCTGGCTTTCCATCTTGTCGCCAGGGGGGGCGATAATGAATGTGCCCTTGGATTGCTGCTATCTCTACGTTCTTTAATGAACTATCTGAAAATGTTCACGTGAGCAATAGCCCGCTGCTGCCCCACTTACGCGAACCTTAACGGCAGTGAGGCTTGTGGTGATGGTGGGTCAGCCGTCTTTTTGTGAGACAGCTGATTAATTGGTTGCCGGGAAAAGAGGTTTACCTGTAGCTGGCGCAAGATTGCCTGCGAGCCACGTTTCCTCTTGATGCCTTCGTCGGAATTACACAACGCTCTCGTTCATGCCCGTGCTCTACGGACGCCAGGGTTGGCGTTCGGAAACGACGTCGGTATCGAGCAGGATCACCGCTCCTCCTCGTCATCGAACAGCCCGCGCACGGGCCGGGAGTAGGCAGGCAGTTCCAGTTCC
>NZ_BAAHXB010000141.1:0-14249 GCF_054657215.1 Endothiovibrio diazotrophicus | reverse complement strand
GCGTAGCGGGTTGGCGACGACGTAGCGCGCCAGCTTCACCAAATCCTCCTCCCGGCGCAGGGAGTGGTCGTGGTAGCCGCGCTGCCAGATGGCGCCTCGTTCCCCGCTTCGCTCATTGATCTTGCGGGCGCTGAATGCCTTTACGTTGCGGATGACTTGTTCCAGAGCTGCCCGCTCTTTCAAGGTGAGCAGCCAATGAAGGTGGTCCGGCATGACCACGAAGGCAAGAGTTTCGGCGCGCTCGGTCTCATGTCGAATCGCCTTGACCACCTCGCGGCCCGCCTGGAAATCGGTGAAGAGCGGGCGCCGCTCGAGGGTGACGGTGGTGATCAGGTAGGTACGTCCGGCTTCGGAGGTGCGGCCTTTGCGGAGATTGTGGGCGTGGGGTGCCATGGGAATCCATTCCGGGTGATCTTTATTGTGTATTCATTATAATTCGTTTTGTGTATTTCATCTCCTGTAGGAGCGGCCCCAAGGCCGCGATGATGCGGAGTGCCGGTCGGTGCCAAAATCCCCTGGCGGGGGTCAGCGGACAGGGCGCCATCGCGGCCTTGGGGCCGCTCCTACAGGGGATGTCGGGGATGTCGGGGAGCGGTCAGTGGCTGGTGCCCTCGGAGAGGTGGGTCTTGTTCCAGACGTTGTATTTGCCCGACGGCTTGACCATCGGCAGGCGCTTCACCTCCTCCAAGGTATCGGCGTCGTAGACCACCACCGCGCCGTCCATGTCCCAGATGCTCAGTAGCGCGTGGCGGCCGCTGCGGTCGAATTCGACGTGGGCGGCGGTCTTGCCGGGGGCCGGGCGCAGGGTCTTGACGATCTCCAGGGTCTGTTTGTCGATCACATGCACCGCGTCGCGGTCGGGGCCGAAGAAGACATCGACCCAGGCGTAGCGGCTGTTCTCGTGGCTGCGCAGGAAGAAGCCGGGGCCGAGGGTCTTGATGTGTTTGATCGGCTTCCAGGTCTGCAGGTCGATCACCGTCACCATCCCCTGCTTGAGGTTGGGGGTCGCCATCACCCGCCGCCCGTGGTAGTTCCAGGTGATGCCGGAGCTGAGGTGGGGCATGCCGCCGATCTCCAGTTTGCCGACCACCTTGCCGACGATCAGCGACAGCACCATCCCCCGGCCGTCGCGCGAGGAGCCGAACAGCAGGTTGTAGCTCGGGTCGAAGAAGAAGTCGTCGATGTAGGTCGGCGTCGCGATGCGGCGGATCGGGAAGGTGGAGTCGTCGGTGGCGGGTGCCTCGCCGGATTCCGCGCGGTAGTCGTGCATCGGGCCGCGATAGACCGGCAGCGCCGGGGCGCCGGCGGTGTAGGGGATCTCCCACACCTCGGGGACGTCCTTGAGAGCGGCGACGAAGCTTTGCCGCGGCGCGGCGGTGTAGACCGCGCTGACCCGCGAGCTGGTGCCGTCGGCGCCGACCACGTCGATGATCTTCAGCGGCTTCAGTTCGGCGGCGTCGAGCAGCACCAGGGTGTGCGGCAGGTAGTTGGCGACCATCACGTAGCGCCCGTCGGCGGACACCGCCAGGTTGCGGGTGTTGATACCGGCGCGCAGCTCGGCCACCGGGGTGAGGTTGTAGAGGTCGTATTTCGTAATCCAGCCGTCGCGCGAGGCGAAGTAGACGAAGCGGCCGTCGGGGGAGTATTTGGGGCCGCCGTGCAGGGCGCGGTGGGTGGCGAAGCGGTGGATCGGCTCGAAGCGGTCGCCGTCGAGGATGGTGGCGTGGTGGTCGCCCACCTCCACCACTACGAAGAGGTTGAGCGGATCGGCGTCGAACTTCGGCCGGCCGGGCAGGGTGGCCAGCGGGTGGGGGACGGTGCGGCTGGCGGTGATCTCGTCCATGCCCCAGCGCGGCACCTCGGGCAGCGGTTGGCGGACGAAGCGGGCGAGGGCGTCGATCTGGGGGGCGCTCAATTTGTCGGCGAAGCCGGCCATCTGGGTGGCGGGGCGGGGTCGTGGGCGATCACCTCGACGGTGGCTTGCGGGGTGAGACGGCCGAGGTTCTCCGGCAGCAGCGCGGGGCCGGCGCCGCCGAGGCGACCGCCGCCGTGGCAGGCGGCGCAGTGTTGTTGGTAGAGGATGAGCGTGTCGTCGGCGAGTGCCGGCAGGGCGGTGAGGGCGAGGAGCAGGGCGGCGAGGTGGATTGGGTGGCGCATGGTCGTTGATTCGGCGGTCGTGGTTGGTTGTAGGAGCGGCCCCTAGGCCGCGATGGTGCGCAGTGGTGGTGCCGCGGGTTTACCGGCGGAGGTTGGCGGGGAGGGCGTCATCGCGGCCTGGGGGCCGCTCCTACAGGGGACGTGATCTCTGTCTCGGTGAGGTAGCAGCCGGGGTCTTCGGCCCAGTAGTCGCCGCTCATTTGGTGGGCGCGGACGCGGGTGTTGCCGTTGCAGATGGCGAGAAACGCACAGCGGGCGCAGCGGCCGGTGACCGGCCGCGGGCGCTGTTTCAGCCCGGCCATCAGCGGGTCGGCGGTGTCGGGCCAGACCGCCGAGAAGGGGCGCTCGCGCACGCTGCCCAGGTCGTGGTGCCACCACATGGTGTCGGGGTGGACGTGGCCGCGGTTGTCGATGTTGGCGACGTGGAGGCCGCTGGCGTTGCCGCCCCAGTTCCTCAATCGCTTTTCGAGCAGGTCGACCTTCTCCGGCATCCGCCGGCGCACCCAGTGCAGCAGGTAGACGCCGTCGGCATCGTTGTTGCCGGTGACCATCTCCACCGGGTGGCCGTCGAGGATGCGTCGCCAGGCGGTCTCGAAGAGCAGATCCATCGCCTGGCGGGTGAGGCGGTGGTGGGCGTCGTCGTCGCGGTGCTTGTTGCCGCGATCGGCGTAGTTGAGGTGCGAGAGGTAGAACTTGTCGATCCGCTCCTCCTCCATCAGTTCCAGCAGGGCGGGCAGTTCGACGGCGTTGTCGCGGGTGAGGGTGAAACGCAGGCCCACCTTGAGGCCGTGGTCGCGGCATAGGCGCAGGCCGCGCAGGGCGGCGTCGAAGCCGCCGTCCAGGCGGCGGAAGCGGTCGTGGGTGGCGCGCAGGCCGTCGATGCTGATGCCGACGTAGTGGTAGCCGACCGCGGCGATCGCCTCGATGTTGTGTTCGTCGATCAGGGTGCCGTTGGTGGAGAGCGCGGTGTAGAAGCCGAGTTCCTTGGCGTGGTGGGAGATCTCGAACAGGTCGGGGCGCAGCAGCGGTTCGCCGCCGGAGAGGATCAGTGCCGGGACACCGAAGGCGCGCAGGTCGTCCATCACCGTGAACACCTCGTCGGTGCTCAGTTCGCCGGCGAAGTCGCTGTCGGTGGAGAGGGCGTAGCAGTGCCTGCAGGTGAGGTTGCAGCGGCGGATCAGGTTCCAGATCACCACAGGCCCTGGCGGCCCGCCGGCGGCGGCAGGGCGTCGGGCGGCGGCGGGTGGGGCCGCCAGGGCCTGAAGGTGTTGGGTGATGCGGAACATCGGGTTACCTGTGGGGTTGCCTGTAGGAGCGGCCCCTAGGCCGCGATGGCGCCGTTTCCATTTCCCACCGCCAGTTGGGTTGTGAGCGCCTCACTCCGGACGATCGCGGCCTAGGGGCCGCTCCTACAGGGGGTGTCGGGGGCGTCGGGGGCGGCGTTGTCGCCGATCCTCAGCCCGGTCTTCTTCAGGATGCGTGTGCTGTAGAGGATCTCGTGGCCGCGGTCGTGGTCGCCGAGTAGCTCGGCGATCCGTGCCACCTTGCTTTCGACCTCGGCGCGGTCCTGGCCGTGGACCATGACGAAGAGGTTGTAGGGCTACGCCGGCGGGTGGCGCGGGCGTTGGTAGCAGTGGCTGACGTAGTCGAGGGCGCCGATCCGTTCGCCCAATTCGTCGATCAGCGCGTCGGGCACGTCCCACACGCTCATGCCGTTGCCGCGGTAGCCGAGCCGGTAGTGGTTGGGCACCGCGCCGATGCGACGGATGCGGCCGTCGGCGAGCATCCGTTCGATCCGTTCCAGCACCACGTCGTGGGGTACGCCGAGCGTTTCCGCTACCGCGGCGTAGGGACGCGGCACCAGCGGCAGCCCCGCCTGGGTGGCGCGGACGATGGCGCGGTCCAGTTCGTCGGTGTCGTTCATCGGCTCACGCCCGGAAGTGGAGCCCGACGAAGAATTCGCGCTCCTTGGGCAGGTTGAAGACGGTGAGGCCGGTGCGCGCCTCGATCGCCCGGATCACCTCGTCGATGCGCTGCGGGGTGTCGGTGGCGAGGACGAACCAGAGGTTGAGGCGGTGCTCGCGGGCGTAGTTGTGGGCCACCTCGGGGAAGGCGTTGACCTGCTCCACCACCCGGTCGAAATCGCCTTCCGGCACCTCCGTGGCGGCCAGCGTCAGGCCGCCGCCGAGGCGTTCGGCGTGGTAGAGCGGGCCGAAGCGGCTGAGCAGCCCCTCGTCGAGCAGCCGCTGCAGGCGCACGATCAGCTGGTCCTCGTCGAGGCCGAGGCGACCGGCGGCCTCGGCGTAGGGGCGCTCGCAGACCGGGAATCCCCCTTGCAGTTCGTTGATGATGGCACGGTCGGTGGCGTCCACTCCTCAGCCCTCCAGGACCGGCCGCAAGGTCGTTGCGGTTTCCGGGGCGGTGGCGCGCTCGCCGCCGTACGGCGTGTGGTAGCGGGCACCGCGCTGCTTGAAGCGGCGCACGCTGAACAGCACCTCGTAGTCCGTCGGCGCCACGCCCGCCTCGCGCGCCAGGCGCTCCACCTTCTCCAGCACGGTGGCGCGGTCGCGGCCGTGGATCATGCTGAACAGGTTGTAGCGCCACGCCGGCAGGCGGCGCGGCCGGCGGTAGCAGAGGGTGACGAAGTCGGTGGCGCCGAACCGGTGGCCGATCCGCTCCACCGCGGCGTCGGGCAGGTCCCACACCACCATGGCGTTGGCGCGGTAGCCCAGGGCATGGTGGTGGACCACCACGCCGAAGCGGCTCAGGGTGCCGTCCTCCAGCCAGTCGTGGAGGCGTTCGATCACCCCCCCCTTCGCACAGCCCGGTCTGCTCGGCCACCACCCGGTAGGGGGCGGCGACCAGCGGCAGGCCGTCCTGGATGGCGGCGATCAGCCGGTGGTCGCCCGGCTGCGGCGCGCCGCGGCCGGTGCGCGCCTCGGCCCCGCCGGGGTGGGGCGCGCGGCGGGCGGGGGTGGCCTGCGGGTCGAGGCGGAAGCCGAGGTCGAGGTGGTAGGCGGCGAGCATCGGCAGGTTCAGCGGGGTCAGGCCGGTGTCCCGCTCCAGCTCTGTCAGCACCTGACGCACACGCTCGCCGTTGGCGGCGGTGAGGACGAACCAGAGGTTGTAGTGGTGCTCGCGCTGGTAGTTGTGGTTGACCTCGGCGTAGCCGTTGACCCGCTCGGCCACCGCCTCCAGCCGCTCGGGCGGCACCGCCAGCGCGGCCAGGGTGCTGGTGCCGAGGCGGTGGGGGCGGAACACCGGGCCGACCCGGCTCACCATGCCGGCGCGGGCGAGCCGGCGCAGGGCGCGCAGCACCGTCTCCTCGTCGCTCTCCAGGCGGTCGGCGATCTCCTGGAAGGGGTGGGGGGCGAGGGGGAAGTCGCGCTGGAACTCGTCGAGCAGGCGCTGTTCCAGTGCGCTTGGGTCTGGTCCGCTCCGGTCGTTGGGCGCGGCGTGGTGATCACGGGTCTCCATGGCTTCCCCCTCGATGGCCGTTGCGCTTCACAGCCCGATGCGGTGGGCGCGCGCGCTGAAGAAGATCCCGCTCGGCTTGCGCGCGGGCAGTTCGCTGATGAGATGAAAGTCGGTGGTGTCGTAGACCTGCACGCGGTCCTCGTCGCGCACCGAGGTCCACACCTCGCCGCCGCGCGGGGTGAACTCCATATGCAGCACCCCCTTGCCGGGTTTCAGGGTGTGGATGAGTTGCAGGGTGGCGACGTCGATCACCTGCAGGGTGTCGTTGTCCGGGAAGGCGAAGTTGACCCACACCTGGTGGCCGTCGGGGCGCGCCATGACGAACACCGGCTGGCCGTGGACCGGGATCTTCGCCACCTGCCGCCAGTCGTGGCGGTCGACCACCAGCACCTCGTGGCGCCCCACCGCCGGCAGGAAGGCGTAGTCGCCGGCCATCGCCCACCCCTCCAGGTGGGGCATCTTGTAGACCGGCAGCTTCTCCTCGCCCTTGCCGTAGTGGGCGAGGATGCGGCGTACGCCGGCGTCGGGGTTCCACAGGTCGAGCAGGGCGAGGCCGTCCTCGCCGAAGAGGCCTGCGATGTAGTAGCGGCCGTCGGGGGTGATCAGGCCGTCGTAGGGCTGGCGGCCGATGTCATGGAACTTGTGTACTTGGGGATGGGTGCGGTCGCTCATGTCGAGCGTCCAGATTTCGCCGGCGTCGTAGAGGCTGAAGACGAAGCGGTTGCCGGGGGCGTCGACCAGGCCGACCACCTTGGAGCGTCGGCCGTCGCTGCCGTAGGCGGCGGGGATGTCGGCCACCGGCTCCAGGGTGGCGGCGTCGAACACCCGCACCCCGCCGGGGGTGTAGTTGGAGACCGCCACCAGCGTGCCGTCCTGGGAGATGGCGCCGCCGATGCTGTTGCCGGCCTGGAGGATGCGTTTGACGATGCGCCCGCGCAGCAGGTCCACCTTGGTCAGCCCGCCGTCGCGGCCGAAGACGAAGGCGTAGCGCTCGTCGCGGGAGTAGACCACCGAGGCGTGGGAGAGGTCGCCGAGTCCCTTGATCTCCCCCAGGCGGCTGCGGCCGCTGTTCTCCACCAGCACCACGCTGCCGCTGGCGCGCTCCACCACCAGGCCGAGGTCGCCGGTACCGCGCAGCGGGGCGCAGGCGTTGAGGGCGAGCAGGGCGGTGAGGGCGGTCAGGGCGAGAAGGGTTCTAATGGTCATCGGGCACCCCCGCGATCAGTTGGTTGGTCAGCCAGATCACCTCGTCCCGGGTAAGGAACGGGGACCAGGGCGGCATCGGGGTGCCGGGGCGGCCGTTGAGGATGGTGGCGCGTAGCAGCTCCGGTGGCAGCCCGCGCAGCCGCTCGGGCAGCAGCGAGGGGCCGAGGCCGCCGCGCAGGGTCATGCCGTGGCAGGCGCCGCAGTCCTAGGAGATGAAGGCCTCGTGGAAGGTGCTGGTGCCGCCGGAGCAGCGGCCGAAGAAGCAGGAGAATAACCTCGACCTGAACAACCTCTTCTCGGTGACCCTGCGCGACGCCGGCCAAGTGGCGCTGATCGACGGCAACAGCAAGAAGATCGTCAAGACCATCGACACCGGCTACGCGGTGCACATCTCGCGCATCTCCGCCTCCGGGCGCTACCTCTTCGTCATCGGTCGCGACGCCCAGATCAACCTGATCGACCTGTGGATGAAGGAGCCGCAGAACGTCGCGGTGATCAAGACCGGCATGGAGGCGCGTTCGGTGGAGACCTCCAAGTTCAAGGGTTATGAAGATCAATACGCCATCGCCGGCACCTACTGGCCGCCGCAGTTCGTGGTGATGAAGGGCGACACCCTGGAGCCGCTGAAGATCGTCTCCACCCGCGGCATGACCGTCGACACCCAGGAGTACCACCCGGAGCCGCGGGTGGCGGCGATCGTCGCCTCCCACGAGCACCCGGAGTTCATCGTCAACGTCAAGGAGACCGGCCACGTGCTGATGGTCAACTACCAGGACATCGACAACCTGACCATTACCGACATCGGCGCCGCGCGTTTCCTGCATGACGGCGGCTGGGACTCCACCCACCGCTACTTCATGACCGCGGCCAACAAGTCGAACAAGATTGCGGTGATCGACTCCAAGGAGGACAAGCTGGTCAAGCTGGTGGACGTCGGCGCGATCCCCCACCCCGGCCGCGGCGCCAACTTCGTCGATCCCAAGTACGGTCCGGTGTGGGCGACCAGCGATCTCGGCGACGATCAGATCGCGGTGATCGGCACCGATCCGGTCAACCACCAGGAGAACGCCTGGAAGACGGTGCGCATGCTCAAGGGGCAGGGGGGCGGCTCGCTGTTCATCAAGACCCATCCCAAGTCCCACCACCTCTACGTCGACACCGCGCTAAACCCGGAGGTGACGGTGAGTCAGTCGGTGGCGGTGTTCGACACCACCAACCTCGACGCCCCCTACAAGGTGCTGCCGATCGCCGACTGGGCGAATCTCGGCGAGGGGCCGAAGCGGGTGGTGCAGCCGGAGTACAACCAGGCCGGCGACGAGGTGTGGTTCTCGGTGTGGAACGGCAAGACCCAGGAGTCGGCGCTGGTGGTGGTCGACGACGCCACGTTGAAGATGAAGAGCGTGATCAAGGACAAGCGGCTGATCACGCCCACCGGCAAGTTCAACGTCTACAACACCATGCACGACATCTACTGAGCGTGATGGCCGCCGCGGGCATCCGGTCCGCGGCGCGCTCGGTACCCCACCCCCCCCCGTAGGAGCGGCCCCGAGGCCGCGATGACGCCCTTTCCGTAACCACCGACTGTCGGATCCACGCGCTGAACTCCGCCTCTATCGCGGCCTCGGGGCCGCTCCTACGGGGAAGGCATGCGGGAAGCGTTACGCCCGTATCCAACTTGTCAAAGGCGGCGGGAACCGTTTCTGGCTAGAATTGACTCTCAGGTTCGATTTAGGGGAAGCGGTTGAGATGAGTGCAAGTGAGCGAGTGTTCGACGTGAGTGGTTCGACCATCCTGGTGGTGGATGACGAGCCGATCAATCTTGAGATGCTGGAGAGGATGCTCGTCAGTGGCGGCTACCGCGAGGTGGTCACCACCGAGGACCCGCGGGAGGTGGAGCCGTTGGTGGAGCAGCATCGTCCGGATCTGCTGCTGCTCGATCTCACCATGCCCTACCGCGACGGCTTCCAGGTGATCGAGGCGCTCAAGGCGCGCTACCCCGGTCCCTGCGACCTGCCGCCGATCCTGGTGCTGGCCACCCAGCAGGGGGAGGAGTTCCGCCACCGCGCCCTGGAGATGGGGGCCCGCGACTACGTGACCAAGCCCTTCGACCGGATCGAGCTGCTGATGCGGGTGCGCAACCTGCTGGAGGTGCGCAATTCGATCAAGGTGTTGCGTGACGAGAAGCGGGTGCTGGAGTCGATGGTGGTGGAGCGTACCCGCGAGATTCACGATACCCGTCTGCAAGTGGTGCGCCGGCTGGGACTCGCGGCGGAGTACCGCGACAACGAGACCGGCATGCACATCGTGCGCATGAGCAAGATCAGCGAGCTGCTCGGTCGCGCCCTGGGCATGCAGGAGGAGGCGCTCGACCTGCTGCTCAACGCCAGTCCGATGCATGACATCGGCAAGATCGGCATCCCCGACCATGTGCTGCTCAAGCCGGGCAAGCTCGACGAGCACGAGTTCGAGCTGGTCAAGACCCATGCCATCATCGGTGCCGATATCCTCAGCGGTGACGACTCCGAGCTGATGACCATGGCCCGCGAGATCGCCCTCACCCACCACGAGCGCTGGGACGGCACCGGCTATCCCCACGGCCTGCAGGGGGAGGAGATCCCGCTGGTGGGACGGATCTGCGCGGTGGCCGACGTCTTCGACGCCCTCACCTCGACCCGCCCGTACAAGCAGGGGTGGCTGCGCGAGGATGCGGTGGAGTATCTGCGCAGCGGTGCCGGCAGCCAGTTCGACCCGACGGTGGTCGATGCCTTTATGGGGCGTCTCGACGAGGTCTACGCCATCTGCGACGAATACCAGGACAGCACCGGGATCGATGACGATCTCCTCGCCCTGGCCGAAGAGAGCCTTTGATCCCCGCCACGGATCGGCGGTGAATTTTATCGATTTATTCCTGTAGGGGTTTTTACTAATATGTAGGCTGTTGCTGATTTATCTGGAGGGCTGATCATGGATTTTCCCGTGGACGAGGCGACGCGCAAGGCGGCAAAGAGTCCCCATGAGCTGTTCATGATCAATCTGGCGGTGTTCCACCTGCTGGTGGGGCCGGGGGCGATCATCCTGATCGGCGGCGGGGCGCTGGAGTTGCCGGTGCTGCTGTCGTCGCTGGTCATCGCCTTCACCTGGTGGCGTGGGCGGACGCTGGAGAAGGGGGGCGCCCCGTGGTTCGTGGTGACCCACTGGAAGTACGCGCTACGCCGCTATCGCATCCTGCTGATCGGCTACGTGCTCACCGCGCTGATCCTCGGCGCGGGCGAGCTGGTGGGAATGGGGGCGGCCAACCAGGTGACCCGCGACATGCTCTTCACCATCTTCTCCCGCTTCGGCGTGATGCCCACCGTCCTCGCCGTCTTCGTCTGCCTGGTGCTCGAATCGAGCGCCCTCTATCAGGCTACCGGCGGCCAGCTCCCCGACGCATTGGTTGACCGCTATCCGCCGCCAGCCTCCGATGCGGACTGAACGGGATCAGGGGCAGTAGCGCTCGTAGACCCGTTCGAGGTTGACCGTGGTGGCGTCGAAGGCGCGGCGGAAGTCGCCGATGTCGTCGCCGACCCACTCCTCTTTGGCCCAGATCGTCTGTGTCTCCTGTACCGCGTCGGTGAACGAGTCGATCTCCTCCTCGCGCGCGATTTGGGCAAGGATCGGCAGCAACTGGTCGAGTGACTGCTCCAGTTTGGGATCCTCGTCGAACGACGGATGACTGTTGAGGAAGTCCGTCGCCTTGTACATCACGTCGACGAACGACTTCATTTTTCCGCACTCCCACTCCGCCGCCGGCGCCGATCTCGCACCCCAGCCCAAGCCGATCGCCATCACCCAGGCCAACGTCTTGATCTTCATCTCGCATGCCCTCCAACGGGTTTGATGAGAGAGCGAAAATACTGCCAATGACGATCGGCGGCAACGGTTCTCCGCAGGTTCTTCGGAATCATGGAGGCGCAGCCGCCGAGGATGAGTAACGGCAGCAGCAGGAGTCTGCGCATGGGGCGGGGTGTTTTGGGGGCGGCTCGAGGGGGGAGACAACGATAGCCCGCTTCCATGACGGGCCGGAGAATACGGTGCGCTGCGCAGACGTTCGGTTCTGGCGGGATCAGTGTTCGCGTGGCTGTTGCGGGGCGTAGCGCTCGATCAGCGCCTGCACTTCCGGATCGCAGTCGGGGCAGTGACGAGCCACCTCCGCCAGCCGGCCCATCTGTTCGCGCAACTGCTCGACCTCATTGCACATCCGGGTCAGATGGCGCCCCAGTTCGAAGCAGTCTCCAGAGCTCTCCGCGATGTTGCGGATCTTGTCCAGGGAAGGCATGGCATGTTTCTCCTAATGGGGTGGACGATCACCTGACCGCCCGGCGTGGTTTTATGGCAGTGTAAACAAAATCTTGGTTTGCGCAAAATCTTGTAACCGATTGATGTTAAAGAAATATTTCATGAGAAACTGGGTCGGGAATGTGGTCTAATCTTTTGAAAACACGAGGGAAAACCCCAGCTTTACGCCCTGAATTGGGCTCTCTACACTGGTTTTCAAGCCAATCCGCTGGAGGATTTCACATGTCGGGTCTCATTTTCGGCGTCGTCAAACGGCTCGCCGGCGTCCTGTCGCTCGGGCTGATGGTCGCTGCTCCGGGGGCGGTAGCCGTGGCGGAGGTGCTGGGGGAGGGGCTGCAGAACCCCGGCTACGAGGAGCCGCCGGGGTGGTTCAAGGTCTCGTTCCTCGACCTGCGGGAGGACCTGGCGGAGGCGCGCGAGGCGGGCAAGGGGCTGATGCTCTACTTCTATCAGGACGGCTGCCCCTACTGCAAGCGGTTGCTGGAGGAGAACTTCGGTGACCCGGCGATCGCCGAGGCGACCCGCCGACATTTCGACGTGGTGGCACTGAACCTGTGGGGCGATCGTGAGGTGACCGACCTCAATGGCGAGGTGCGCAGCGAAAAGGCGTTCGCGGCTTTTGCCCGGGTGATGTTCACCCCGACCCTGGTGCTGTTCTCCCCCGAGGGGAAAGTGGCGCTGCGGATCAACGGCTACTACCCGCCTGCGCGGTTCAAGGCGGCGATCGACTACGTGGCCGGCGGTCACCATCGCGAGGCGCCCTTCGGTCGTTGGTTGGCCACGCGGCAGTCCCCGGCCGAAGCGGGCGAGCTGCGTCACGAGACGGGGTTCATGGCCCCGCCGTTCGACCTCGCCAAGCGCTCAGGCGGGCGGCCGTTGCTGGTGCTGTTCGAGGAGAAGGGGTGCGATGCCTGCGACGAGCTGCACCGCGACGGTTTCAGCCGGCCGGAGGTGCAGGCGGAGCTGGCGAAGTTCGACCGGGTACAGCTGGATCGCTGGGCCGTCACCCCGCTGGTGACGCCCGACGGTCGGTCGAGCAGTGCCGCGGAGTGGGCGGATACGCTGGGCATCCAGTACACCCCGAGCCTGGTGATGTTCGACGCGGCCGGCAAGGAGGTGTTTCGCGCCGAGGCTTACCTGCGCCCGTTCCATCTGCGCAATGCACTCGGCTACGTCACCTCCGGCGGCTACCTGCGCCAACCCAGCTTCCAGCGCTACATCGAAGGGGTCGCCGACGCCATGCGCGAACGGGGAGAGACGATCGAGCTGATGCGTTGATTGGGTTGCGCCAGCCGTTCACCACGAAGAAATTTTGTGGTCTTGGACCGGTGGATATCGGAGAGACTGTGGGTCGTTGTTGGATGCGTGGATTTCGGGCAGGTGGATTTTAACACGAAGGGCGAGAAGGGGAACGAAGGGCAAGCAGGTGTTGTGTTGTAGCTTGCAGCGCTGAGCGATACCTCGGCGGTGGTTGGCGCTCAGGCCATGACGAACTCGTGGTTTCAATCAACTCGGCGGGGTAGCACCACGCGGGCTTCGAGGCCGCCGTCGGGGCGGTTGTGGAGGGTCACCTCGCCGCCGTGGGCGCGGGCGATGTTGCGGGCGATGCCGAGTCCCAGGCCGGTGCCGCCGGTGTCGCGGGCGCGGGACTCCTCCAGCCGGCGGAACGGCTCGAACAGCCCCTCGATCAGCTCTTCGGGGATGCCGGGGCCGCGGTCGAAGATATGCAGGGTGAGCCGTTCGGCGTCATCCTCCACCCCGATCTCCACCGCGCCGCCGTACTTCAACCCGTTCTCGATCAGGTTGCGCAGGCAGCGCTTGAGTGCCGTGGGGCGGGCGGGGTAGGGTGCGGCGGCCTCGCCGCGCAGGGCGATCGGGTCGGGGTAGAGGCTCTCGAACTCCTCCTGCAGGCTCTCCAGCAGGGCGCGCAGCTCCACCGGTCGCTTCGGCTCTTTCTCGTCCAGTCCGCGCATGAAGTCGAGGGTGGCGCCGACCATCCGCTCCATCTCCTCCAGATCGCCGCGGAACTTCTCCCGCGTCGCTTCCTCTTCCAGCAGCTCGGTGCGCAGCCGCAGCCGGGTGATCGGGGTCTTCAGGTCGTGGGAGACGGCGGCGAGCAGCCGGCCGTGGTCCTCCACGTAGCGGACGATCCGCTGCTGCATGGTGTTGAAGGCGCGGGCCGCGCGTCTGAGTTCTTCCGGCCCCTCTTCGGGGAGCGGTGGGCGTTGGATGTCGCGCCCCAGCTCATCGGCGGCGCGGGCGAGGGTGGTGAGCGGGCCGACCAGCCAGCGCACCGCGAGGGCGGAGACCGCGGCCACCGCCAGCAGCAACAGGGCCACCGCGGCGAGCATCTGCAGCGGCTGGTCGAGCGCCTCTTCCGGCAGCACCCGGCGGAAACGCACCCATTGGCCGTCGCCCAGTTGCACCTCCGCCTGGAAGGAGACCCCCGGACGGCCGAGTCCCACTCCGGCCCCCCATCCCCCCATGTGGCGCCCCATGCCGCGGCCCATGCCGTAGGGGGGCGGCCGGTCGGGGGGCGGAAGGGTCGCGCCGTCCGCCTCGATGGCGATGTGGATCGGCCGCCGGCCGACCCGTCGCTCCACCAGACCGCGGAAGAGGGTGGTGCGCCAGTCCTCGTCGTCGGCGGTGTCGGCCAGCCGTGGGTGACGGTCCAGCTCGATGTGCAACAACCCCCCCTGGAAGGCGTCGACGATCTGCCGCCGCTCTACGGTGCCCTTGCCCTCCAGCAGCGTGGTGACCGCGCCGACCCGCTGGGCGATCTGGAAACCCACCGCCCGGTAGAAGACCTGACCGCGTTCGTGGAGCAGCAGCAGCGCCACCGCGACGTGGGTGGCCACCAGCAGGGCCAGCAGGGTCAGCAGCAGACGACTGAAGAGGGATTTGGGGAGGAGGGGCATGCCGGGGGGGGACAGGTGACAGGTGAATCGTGGTGGAAGTCGATAGGTTGTCAAATTCTATTCGGGTTTTTCCCTCTCTCTCGTTTCCACGCTCCGCGTGGAAATGCCCCCTCTTCGACGCTCTGCGTCGTGTGTAACGGTGGTGCCGGGGCC
>NZ_BAAHXB010000140.1:0-14258 GCF_054657215.1 Endothiovibrio diazotrophicus | reverse complement strand
GGGCCGCTCCTACAAAGCGAAGGCCCGACAAATACGACACACACGCGGTAAAACCGACCCGAAGATGTAGAACAAAAATGGAAATAGCTGGACTACAGGCCTTCGTGGCGGTCGCCGAAGAGGCCTCGTTCTCGCTGGCCGCCGAGCGACTGTTCATCACCCAACCGGCAGTAAGCAAACGGATCGCGGCGCTGGAGACCGAGCTGGGCGGGGCGCTGTTCGACCGGGTGGGGCGCCACGTCGACCTCACCGAGGCAGGCCGCGCGCTGTTGCCGCGGGCCCGCGCGATCCTCGATCAGGTGGAGGACGGCCGGCGGGCGATCGCCAATCTGGCCGGCAACGTCGCAGGCGAGCTACGCATCGGCACCTCCCACCACATCGGCCTGCACCGCCTGCCGCCGGTGCTGCGCACCTTCAGCCGCAGCTATCCGGAGGTGGAGCTGAACATCCGTTTCATGGATTCCGAGGCAGCCTGCGCCGCGGTCGAACATGGTGACCTGGAACTGGCCGTCGTCACCCTGCCGCTGGAGCACTCGGAGAAGCTGGTGACCGAGACCATCTGGCCCGACCCCCTGGCGGTGGTCTGCGCCGTCGACCACCCGCTGGCGACAGGCCCAACCGCCACCCTGGAGGCGCTCGCCGCCCACCCGGCGATCTTCGCCGCCCCCGGCACCTTCACCCGCCAGATCGTCGAGCGGACTTTCGCCCCGCTCGGCCTCCATCCAAAGGTGGCGATGTCCACCAACTACCTGGAGACGATCAAGATGCTGGTCGCCATCGGTCTCGGCTGGAGCGTGCTGCCGCGCACCATGGTCGACGAGCTGCACGAACTGGCGGTGGCCCAACTGCGCCTCGCTCGTCGCCTCGGTCTGGTCCAACACCGCGCCCGCACCCCATCCAACGCCGCCCGTGCCTTGGTCGAACTGCTGCGTTCCAACACCTCGTTGACATAGTTCGACCACCTGATCGGGTAACACCATCCGACCCATGAAGAAGTAAGAGATATCTTACGCAAAGTACTAAACATCCTACATACAATGCCTTAGACACGAGATAGAATTTGCCGCCTACGACAACTCCATCAGGGCTAACACGCAAACGATGGGGTAAGACAATACCGGTCCCCGGCAAGCGCTGGGAAAAACTCGTCGTCATTTGGAGAGACCCTGTGAACCACACCTCTTACCGTATTGCCACAGTGATGCTCGTGACACTAACGGCTCCCCCCTTTACCTTTGCCGATTCAACCACCCTCAGCGCCGGATACGGTACCGGGCTGGTCATAAAATCCGATCAAACCCTGTTTTCCTGGGGAAGCAACGGCTCTGGCGCCTACAATTACAATTACGGTCTCGTGTCAGGCACCGACACACTCCAGGATCTTGTCTCGGTCTCGTTGGGCTCCAACCATGTCCTTGCCTTGAAAGGCGATGCCACCGTCTGGAGCTGGGGTTCTTCATCGTCGGGCCAACTCGGTAACGGCACCGCCGGATCCGGAACGACGGCAACGACCCCCGTGCAGGTTTACGGGCTTTCGGATGTAGTTGCGGTTTCGGCCGGAAGCGCGTTCAGCATCGCGCTGAAGTCCGACGGGACGGTGTGGGCCTGGGGTTCGAACAACTATGGGCAGATCGGGGACAGCACCACGACCGATAAGTCGGTACCCATCCAGGTAGAAGGCCTCAGTAACGTCACCGCGATCGATGCCGGAGGAAGCTTCGCCCTGGCACTCAAGGGCGACGGAACCGTATGGGCATGGGGTTCGGACCATGACGGCCAGCTGGGAGATGGATACGATACCCACCGTTATTCATACTCCTCCACCCCTATTCAGGTAACCGGGCTCAGCGCAATCAAAAAGATCTCCGCTGGCAACGCCCATGCGCTGGCAGTCGACGCGAGTGGCAACCTGTGGGGTTGGGGCGACAACGCCTACAGCGAAATCAACGCGACCGGGTATAACAACTACAATGTCTACACCCCTGTTCAGATCGCCGTCGCGGGTGTCGCCCCCTATATTGATGTCTCCGCCGGATCCACCCACAGTCTGGCCCTGCGATCCGACGGCGCGGTCGTCGCATGGGGACGAAACAACCGGGGGCAAACCGGGCAGAACGATGATCAGGAAACCGAGCAGCCGACTGCCGTGTCAGGCATCGTCGATATCCAGTCGATCAGTGCTGGAAGCGACTTCAGCCTGGCACTGACGAGAAACGGCACCCTCTATGCGTGGGGCTATAACGATTCCGGCCAACTCGGGCAACGGATGATCGATTCAAACAGCCACGCCACCCCGGTGGCGGTTTTGGGGGCCCCGTTGAACATCAACGACGAGCAGACCGGCGAAACGGCAATCGCCGCGTCCTATCAGAACAACACGCTCTCCATCCCCGTGGTCGAAACGACCACCGACGACGGCGTGACTCACCGCTACCACGTCACCATGGTTCCGCGGGTCAACTTCGGTGGCGATATCAGCTTCTCGATCTCCACCATCGAGGAGCTGGAGTAGGCCTCCGTCCATCCGACAATTGGGGATGCTGCGGGCTGGGAAGAGTTGCCGGAAACGGCCTGATTCAACACGAAGCGCGAGAAGGGGAGCGGAGGGCGATCTTGTCCTCCGCTCCCCTTCTCTCGCTTCGTGTTGAAAATCACCCGTTCCGAAGCGGCACACCGTCACCGCCCGCGCAGGCCCGGCGGCGATGCCCCCCCCCTCACTCCCCCATCATCCGCTGAAGTTCGGCGATGCGATGGACCCGCGGACGGTAGCGCTGCACGGCCGCCGGCAGCGCCTCAACCGTGGCACGAGCCTCCGCCGGAGTGGCGAAGTCACCGTAGGCCAGCAAGTACCACTCCCGTCCGCGCTGCTTCACCGGGGTATAGGCGACCGCCTGGGTCAGCCGCGGCTGGAAGTAGCGGACGAAGTCGAACAGCTCTCCCTTGTTCCCCGCCACCAGCAGCTCCACCGTGAAGTGGGCCGGATCGCGGGCGAGCAGCCAGTCCTCGTCATGCAGCGGGATGGTGATGGCATTGCTGGTGGGGTCGTACTGCGGATTGAGACCGACATCGAGCCGCGCCTGGAGCTGTGCCAGCTCCTCCGAGGTGGCGGCGAAGCGCTGCTCCAGCCCCTCCACCGAACCGCTGAGGGTGTCGTTCACCGCGTCGATCCGCTCGCCCTGGGCCGTCGCCACGTGCGCTAGCCCCTGGTTCAGTCCCTGCGCCACCCCCTCGACCCGGGCGGTGACCTCCACCCCCTGCCGGTCGATGCGGTAGTAGCCGAAGAAGGCCGCCGCGGCCACCAGCAACAGCAGCGCAACGAGGGCCGCCCCGCCGATCACCGTGCGCCGCTCCACCCGCCGCTCCAGCCGCTCACCGAGCTCCGAGAGGATGTCGGTGGAGCGCAGCAGGCGGTCGATCTCCTCACCGTTGGCGCGCTGCCCCTTGGCCACCTCGCCGAGCCAGCCGCGCAGCCTCTCCAGGCCGCCGGCGAGCCCGCTGGTGCGCTCCTCCAGCAGCTCCTGACCGTCGGCCAAGGCATCCAGCCGCTCCTCCAGTTGGGCGGTCCACACCCCCAGCCGCTCATCCACCCGGGCGAGCTTGGCGGCAACCAGCTCCAGCTTCTGTGGGGTCGGCTCCAGCGCGGCCACCCGCTCGTCGAGCAACGCAAGGGTCTCGCCGACCCGCGCCAACTCCTCGGCGCTGCCCTCGGCCAACTGCTCCTGCCCCGACTCCAGCCGCTCCAGTTTGTGCCGCACCTCCGCGGCCAGTCCGCTCAGCGCCTCGGCCTCCTCGGAGACCCGCTGCTCCACCGCCTCCTGGCGCGGCTCCATCCCGGCAACGCGCCCCTGGAGCACGTCGGAATCCTCGGCGATGCGATCGATCAATCGCTCCAGCCGGGTCTTGGCGATGGTGATGCCGGCGTCGAAGGGGACCACCGTCCCCTCCGTCCCCACGGACTCGGGAACGGACTCCCGCTCCTCCTCCTGGCGTACCGGCTGGTAAAGATCGATCTCCTGCCCCGAGTGCTGAGAAGCCATGGCCACGCTCCATTGTCCGTTGGTTGGGATTTAAAGGAGCATATTAGACGACGCTAATAATCCTGTCACTTGCCCACTGTGGGTAGGAAGGTACGGCAGTGCCTCATCACGGGGCCCCGGGGCATTCAAGGGAATAGCAGGTACACTTCCCCGACGAGCCGAAATCACGGGACTGGCACCATGACCTCCGACACCCGCATCACCCTCGCCCACGGCAACGGCGGACGCTTCATGCGCGAGCTGATCGAGCGCACCTTCGTGCGCCGTCTCGGCAACCTGCTGCTCGACACCCAGGCCGACGCCGTGTCCCTGCCACTCGACCAAGAGGGGGCCGAGGTGATGATCACCACCGACGGCTTCACCGTGAAACCGCTGGAGTTCCCCGGCGGCAACATCGGCTCGCTGGCGATCCATGGCACCGTCAACGACCTCTCGGTGGCCGGCGCCACGCCGCTCTACCTGACCCTCAACGCCTTCATCGAGGAGGGGCTGGAGATCGCGGTGCTGGAGCGGCTGGTCGACGGCATGGCCCACGCCGCCCGCGAGGCGCAGGTGACCATCGTCGCCGGCGACACCAAGGTGGTGCCCCGCGGCGAGGGCAGCGGGGTCTACTTCGCCACCACCGGGGTGGGACTGCGCGACCGCAACCTCTATCTGGGAATGGAGCGGATTCAGCACGGGGACCGCATCGTCGTGAGCGGCCCGGTAGGCGACCACGGCATCTGCGTGCTGCTCGCCCGCGAGCAGTTCGGCCTCTCCGGCGACCTCAAATCGGATGCCGCCAGCGTCACCCCGCTGACCGACGCCGCCCGCGAGCTGGAGGGGGTGCGCTTCATGCGCGACCCGACCCGCGGCGGACTGGCCGCGGTGAGCCACGAGATCGCCCGCGCCACCCACCGCCCGGTGCGCCTCAGCGAAAGCGCGATCCCGGTGCGCGACGCGGTGCGCGCGGTATGCGATATGCTCGGCTACGACCCCTATTACCTGGCCTGCGAGGGGCGGGTGGTGGCGGTGGTGGCGCCACAGGCGGCGGACGAGCTGCTGGCCCGCTGGCGTGCCTTGCCACTGGGCAAGGAGGCGGCGATCATCGGCGAGATGGGCGAGGGGCGCGCCGAGGTGATCCTCACCACCGAACTGGGCGGCGAGCGGCTGCTGGAGGAGCTGGAGGACGACCCGTTGCCGCGGATCTGCTGAGCGGCAGCGGGCCGTGCCCGCCGCAATGTCTCCCCTCGCCCAGAAATTGGAACCGAGGTTCAGCGCCGCGGCGGGCGCAGCCCGCCCTATAGGGCATGCCATGCACGCCGTGTAAAACGAAGACACCACACGGAAAGGGCGGGAAAAAGGTATCCGAACGGAGGTCCGTGCCAGCTGAGAAGCGGTGCGCCTCGTCCCTCGGCACACCCTACCCCACGCTCATCGCCCCGATCCGCCGCCGGCCTGACCCCGCCGCATCCCGCCCGTGATCGCCGCCGCGATCTCCCCGCTGAGCCGCTCCAACAGCCGGCTCTGCGCCGCCGCCCGGGCGGCATAATCGCCGGCGGCCACCGGCTCCCCGACATACTCGGAGCGGCGCCGCAGCCGCTCCCGCTTGTCGGGATCGAGCAGCACCCACCGGGCGGTGAGCGCCGGCCGGCCGTCCACCACCTCGAAGCGGTGCAGGGTGATCGCCACCCGATAGTCCAGGGGCAGCGATTGGCGCAGGGTGCGCGGGATCGGCAGCATCACCACCCGATCGCTGGCGAGCCCACGGCCGAGCGCCTCGCCCACCACCCGCGCAACGTTCTCCGCCAGCGGCTCCGCCCACTGGTGATCGGCGGCGAGCTCGAGCGCGTTGTCGCCGCGGCGCGAGACCATCTCCCGCCGCGTCAGGTAGCCGGGGAGAACGACCGGCTCGATGCCGATGGTCAACTCCCGCGTCCCGTCGGCGGTCGTCTCTGTCGTCGCCCCCTCTGCGGCCAACAGGTAGTAGTGGATGGGCGGGGAGCTCGCACACCCCGCCAGCGCCAACAACGCGATCGCCCAGCCAACGCGACGAAATACACTCATCACCCATGCTCCGTTCATCCGCATGATCACGAACCCCACCCACGTCACCATCACCACCCGATGGAATACCCACCCCGACCTCCGTAGGATGGGCAAAGCGCAGCGTGCCCATCAAACGAAGGCAGTAAACGCAATCGCGGCAGCTCCGTTTTGATGGGCACGCTGCGCTTTGCCCATCCTACGGAGGAACATCCCAAATTGCCGGGCAGGCAAAGAATCCGCGTCACTCCCCCCGCCCCTGGAGAAGCGACTCCGGCCGCCGCTCCAGCGCCTCGGCCAACGCCTGCACCGCCTGCGCGGCATCGCGCACCGCCGCCAGGGTGTCATCGACCTCCTCCAGCAGCTCCGAATCGTCGGCCACCAGCCGCTTCACCGGCTTCAGGGTCTCGCCGGCGGCGGTGAAGGTACGCTCCGCCGCCGCCAGGGTACGGGTCGCCTGAGCGAGCGTCTGCCGCCCCTCGGCAAGGGTACGACGCCCCTCTACCAGGGTGTCGCGCGCCTCGGCCAAGGCCGGCGCCAACGGCCGGGTGCGCTGGTCCAACTGGTTCGCCAGGCTACTCACATCGCGGAACGCCTGGTCCATCGAGCCCACCGCCGTGTGCAGCCGGGGGTCCTCGGCCAGATCGGCGACCGCCGCCACCGCCCGCGCCACGTCGTCGAGCACCCGCTTCAGCGGGAAGTCCTTCAACAGGTCGGTCAGCTGCTGCAGGGTGGTGGGCACGGTGGGGATCTCCGCCACCCCGCCCTTTTCAACGAAGCGCGCGGTGGTGCCGGGGAAGTAGTCCAACTGAATGAAGAGCTGGCCGGTGAGCAGGCTCTGCATCTGCAGCTGCGCGCGCAGGCCGTCGTTGGTCACGCCGTCGCGGATCCCCTCGCGGAACTGTTTCAACGACACCGCGCCATCCTGGCCGATCACGGTGAACGCCTCCGGATCGATCTCCACGGTCACCGGAATGCGCGCGTCGCGCTCGGGGGTGAGCAGGATCTCGATCCCCTTGACCATGCCCACCTGCACGCCGCGGTAGGTCACCGCCGAACCCACGTTCAGCCCCTTCACCGAACCCTCGAAATACATCACGAAGAGCGGCTTCTCCTGGAACAGCCGACCACCGCTCCAGATCACCACCGCAACGACCACGATCGCCGCCGCCCCCACCACGAAAGCACCGATCAACGCCGGACTGGCCCGTTTGCTCACACATCCCCCCGCTTCAGAAAGGCCTTCACCCGTGGCTCCAGCGAGGTCTCGCGCAGCCGCTTGGGATCGCCGTGGGCGATCATGGTACGGGTCTCGACATCCAGAAAGACCGAATTGTCGGCGATGGAGAGGATACTGGCCAGCTCGTGGGTGACCATCACCACGGTGGCGCCGAGGCTGTCGCGCAGCGCCAGGATCAACTCGTCCAGGCGACGCGAGCTGATCGGGTCGAGCCCCGCCGAGGGTTCGTCGAAGAAGAGGATCTCGGGGTCGAGGGCGATGGCGCGGGCCAGCGCCGCGCGCTTCTGCATGCCGCCGCTGATCTCGGAGGGGTAGTAACCCTCGAAGCCCGCCAATCCGACCAGCGCCAGCTTCAACGAGGCCACTTCCGCCATCTCGTCGGGCGCCAAATCGGTGTACTCGCCCAGCGGCAGCATCACGTTTTCCGCCAGGGTCAGCGAACTCCACAGCGCCCCCTGCTGGAAGGTCACGCCGAAGGCGCGCTTGATCGATTCTCGCCGCTCCTCCGAGGCGCCCCAGAAACCGACCCCGTGGTACTCGATCTCACCGCCGGCCGGCGGGATCAGCCCGATCATGTGACGCAGCAGGGTGCTCTTGCCGCAGCCGCTGCCGCCCATGATGACGAACACCTCGCCGCGGCCGATGGTGAAGTCGAGGCCCTGCATCACCACCACCTCGCCGTAGGCCATGGTCAGGTCGCGGACCCGCACGTGAGGCTCGGCGGCGCGCTCGCGATACACTAGACCCCCACCCGTTGCAGCACGATGGTGAGCAGCGAGGCGGCGAGCACGATCAGCACGATGCCGGTGACCACCGCCGAGGTGGTGGCCTGCCCCACCGCCTCGGCGCTGCGCCCGCACTGCATGCCGCGCAGGCAGCCGGCGAGCGCGATCAGCCCTCCGTAGACCGCCCCCTTGCCCACCCCCACGGCGAACTGGCGCAGATCGAGGGCGCGCACCGTCTCGTGGTAGTACTCGAACACCCCGATATCGAACACCAGCACCGCCACCGCCAGCCCGGCGAGGATCCCCACCACCCCGGCGTAGAGGGTGAGCAGCGGCATGGTCACCATCAGCGCCACCATCCGCGGCAGCACCAGGAACTCCACCGGCGGGATGCCCATCGCCTGGAAGGCGTCGATCTCCTCGTTGACCCGCATGGTGCCGAGCTGGGCGGCGAAGGCGGCGCCAGTGCGCCCGGCCATGATCACCGCGGCCATCAGCCCGCCCATCTCGCGTACCATGCCGATCGCCACCAGATCGGCGATGTAGATCTGGGCGCCGAACTGGGCCAGCTGCACCGCCCCCATATAGGCGACGATCACACCCACCAGGAAGCTGATCAGCGAGACGATGGGCAGCGCCCCCGGCCCCGCCTCCTGGATCGCCAGCAGCAGGTCGGCACGACGGTAGCGGGCGCGGCCGGTGAGCAAGCGGCCGAAGGCACGGGTCACCTCGCCGACGAAGGCGAGCGTCTCCGGCACCGCCCGCCACACCGCGAGCGCCGCCTCACCGATCCGCGCCAGCCGCGACGGCGGCCCGCCGCGCCGCCCCTCGCGGGGCGGCACCGCGAAGGCGAGCTTCAACAACCGCTGCGCGCCCGCCGGCAACCCCCGCTCGTCCACCTCGATGCCGCGCTCGCGACAGAGCGTGACCACGCGGGCGAGGTAGACGATCAGGGCCGAGTCCCACTCGCCCAGCTCCGCGGTATCGAAGGTGATCCGCAACGCCTCACCGGCGGAGCCAAGCAACGCCTCCACCCCGGCGGTGGCGGGCCGCCGATCCTTCAGTCGCCAATCACCGCGGAAACGCAAGCGCACGACGCCACGGGTCTGCCGCTCGGCGGTAACCTCCGCGCCGTTTTTGGAAGGGGAATCTGCTGCCATCGTCCCAGTGTACTGCACTGCATGGACGCGGTGATGCAAGCAAGCCGAGACACGCCCGCCGGTGTCCCCGGTCCTATAGCTTCGCCTCAGACGTAGAGCCGCGTCATGCGTCGCCAATAGTAGCCGCTGTGGGCGCGGCCGTCCCACTCGTGGAGCCGGTGGCCAATGCCCTTGCTCCGGAGGGCGTGACTGAGACGGCGGTTGTTGTCGAGGAAGGGATCCTCTTTGCCGATGACGAGCACGATGTCCATCCGGCGCAGGTGATCCAGACGCCACTGGCAATCCAGATTGGGCAGGAAGTGGGACGGGGTGTGGAAATAGATCTCGTTGTCGTAGTGACCGTCGAACAGATCCCGGAAATGCTCGACGTTCAGGGTCAGGTCGTAGCGTCCGGAGAAGGCCGCAACCTTGCGGAACAGGTGGGGATGGCGAAAGGCGATGTTGACGGCGTGGAAGGCGCCGAGGCTGCACCCATGGGCAATGGTGCAGGGGTGGTCGTTCTTCGCCGCCATCAACGGCATCACCTCATTGAGGACATACTCCTCGAACTGGTGGTGCCGACGGATCCGGTCCGCCGGGCGGCACCAGTTGCAGTACAGCGACTCCCAGTCGATGCTGTCCAGGCAGTAGAGCTGCAACTGGCCGGCGTTGATCTTGTGCGCCAGGGATTTGACCAGACGAAGGTTCTCGTACTCGTAAAACCGGCCATCCCGGGTGGGAAAGACCAGCACCTTGGCGCCGGCATGGCCGAAGACGAGCAACTCCATGTCGCGGCCGAGGCGGTGGCTGTACCAGCGGTGGTATTCCCGATTCATAAAGGGCGAAAGAACTCTTCGAGATCGGCCATCAGACGGGCCTGTTGGGACGCCTTGTCCGGATAGTCGTAATGACCGGCCTCCAGCACGAACAGCCGCTTGCCGTTCTTCAGCGCGTTGTAGACGGCGAACTGGCCGGGAGGCGCCACCACCGGATCGAACAACGCGGCGGCCACGTGCACCGGACGATCCATGAACGCGGCGGCCGATGCGGCATCGTAATAGGCCAAGGTTTCCATTACGTTGCCGTGCCGCTGTTGGAACTGCTGGACTGAACTCCCGCTGCCGGTGGTGGGCAGGCGCAGACGCAAGGGGTGGTGCCCGAAGCTGGGCACGTTCAGGTGCACCCGGCGAATGCGCGCGTCCCACGGCATGGCGAGGGCCCCGACGCCACCGCCGAGGCTGATGCCCATATAGCCCAGGTGGCCCTCCAGCGACGGAAAGCGTTGCAGCACCGCTGACACGCTCAGCCAGAGGTCCTCCGCACAGCCGCCGAGGATGTAGCGACCCGGCTTGTCGATGTCGTGCAACACATGCCAGCGCGGCTCCGCGGAGATCGGCGCCCGCCGGCTGCGGGAGAGGCCGCGAAAGCAGGGAAAGGCGTAGACCGCATCGTCGAAGGGGAGTTCGAAGTCCGGCCCGTCGATGCCGCCATAGCCGTGGCCCATCACGAAGGCCCGGGTCGGCTCCACGCCGCGCGGGACCAGGAGCCAGCCGCCGATGGGAAAGTCGTCGGTGGAGGTGAAGTGGAGGTCGAGCACCCGGAAGCAGGGATGTTCAATTCCGGACGGGCTTGCTTCCGGCCGCGGATCCAGGCTCAGGGCCCGCTCGTAGCGCGCCAGCCAGAACGATGCGAAATCCTCCGGGATCGGCGGCGGCGCGACCTTCAGCAGGCCGTCCAGGTCATAGCCGTAGGTGGGATCGAAGGGAAAGGAGTGGGCCATGGACGACATGTCGGTCTTTCATCGCTCGATCGTAGTGCGGACTTTCAATCGCGGAAATCGTTGACCGGGGAGTAACGACCAAGCCCGCCGGCTCATTCCACTCGATTCGCCACGCCACGGCAAACCACTGCCGCAGGTCGGGAGTGGCATTCACGGCAACGTCGTTTGGCTTAGCGCCCCTCCGGGTAGGGCGGATTAGCGATAGCGTATAATCCGCCGGGAACGAAGGCACGTACGACGTGATCTGCTCCGATCTGGCGGAATACGCTATCGCTGCCCCGCCCTACTTTCAGAGAGCTGTTCTTAACTGAATGCATTGGCATTCAGGGTGATTGCGCGGTGACTCGGGCACGAAAGCACCTCGCCCATCCACCGATTCAGCGTCGACGCGAAGAAGCCAGGCAATGTTTGCCCATTGTACTAACTTGAACAGCGGTAAACCAACCAATCGGGGTTGACCATGAGCGTCTCCCGTTCCTCCTCCAGTCGTTCCGCGCGACTGGGACAGGGCATGGGGCAATACCCCATCCCCGTGGTACTCCTGGCCCGGCTGGCGGTGGACCGTCGGCACCAAGGGCGGGGGATCGGGATCGGACTCCTGCAGGACGCCATTCAACGCTCCCTGCTGATCGCGGAGCGCTCGGGTATCCGAGCGATGCTCACCCACCCCATTGATGACGACGCCTCGCGGTTTTATACCCGCTTCGGCTTCGCCGCCTCCCCCTTGAACGACCGTCAACGGCTTCTCCTGCTCAAGGATGCGCGTCGTTGGGTCACTCAATCGGAGGGAGCAAGGCGGGGATGAAAAAATTGCGGTTTCGAGGATCAAGCAATTGCTGAGCCGGATGACAATACCCTACGTCCGTATTTCTCCTGACCAGCGAAGCTCCGCCGCACCTGAAACCAATAACATACACTCACGGCCTCGGGATGGGTAACTCAAACCGACCCGAATCTGTCAGCAACGAACGCAAAAGGAAAATTTCAAGACCTGACCCTTCGGCGCTGCACAAGTTGAGGAACTCGTTCGATCCGTGTTCGGGTGAAAAAGACCCATTTTCCCGAATCGCACGCCGGCTCGCCGCAACGGCGACCCCAGATACCGGTGGAAGACGGCCTCCAGTGAGACGGAGGCCGTCTTCCCAGGTCAGCTCCAAAAAGATATTTTCTACCCCTACCTTGACCACGGGCTTGTCCAACAAACGGTTCAGATCGTGGTTCGCTTCGCTTCGCTTCGCTCAGCGAACACGATCTAACCTTATTCGTTATGTGTTATTACGCCTTTTCTACGATAACGACCCATACTTGACTACATGCCGTCTGAATGCTTGAAGTACACATTGACGATTGCGTTGGATTAAATTCAAGGTTCCCTGTAACTAGCTTTGGACTATCGCAAATGAGTTGAAAACCCTTACTGGTGAATTCTTCGGCCTTGGCTTTCGCTTCTGCTTCTTTGTCTTGATCAAAAATATGAATGCACATTTCACTTGAGGATGACATGATTTTACTCCGAACTAGGTTTTACAAACAGTTTTTGCGCTTTTTGCCAACAAAATTAAATCCGGGTTATTCCCGTCTCGTAACAAGGCTAGCCAGTCTTCATATGTATCTTTGTTCTTACCTCCATGCAGTTTGGTATTTTTAACTTCCGATCCATATACAATCTTGTTCCAGCTATCTTGACTAAAAGTACCACTAGGTGCAGCACAACCCTTGACTAGAGTATAAGCTTCGCCAGCAGTAGGAGGCTTTTCTGGCGCGGCTTCCGGTTTTGCATTTGCGTTTACGATCTGCGCCCCACCTTTTTCGGCTAGCTTCTGAGCTGCTAAACCAGTCGCAAAATACTGTGCCAAACCATTTTCTGATTTTACGCCTGAACTATCTGCTGAACCGTTAAATTCTGCTCCAAAGCTAGCAAGAACTGAGTAGGTGTCTTCTGCATCACCGGCTTTACCTTTGAACAAACAGCCTTCAATAGATTCTATTTTCTTACCTCCAACATCTACTTCACTCTCTTTGCAAGGTTCTGCATTTTTACCCATTTTTTGGTTTGCCAACAGCGGCATCCAAACGGCTTCTTTACGTTTATAGCCAAGCGTGATGCTTGGTATGCCAGCGTCAACCGCGCTTGTTGACACATCAAAAGCCACTTTGGTGTCAGTACCAAATATCAAAGTGTTTGAATGCTGCGGCGCAGTGCCGCACCCCGCTAGAATAGTGACCGAAGATAGACCGATTAGTCTGAGGATACGGTTACGCATAGTTGCTCTCCTTTTAAATGCTCTAAAGTATCGATAAGATGTTTTAGTTGTGCTTCGTCGTTTACGATAGCGACAAAACGGCAATCTAGTGGAACTTTCAATAAGCTGGTAGCAGAATAGCCAATTGAAAAGCCATTTTCTCCGCCTTGAACACCAAAAGTATTAATTCCAGTAGAGGTAAATTCAAGTGGTTTACCATGTCGGTCAAGCGAAGAATATTTCGGCGGCAGTACAATTTTCACATAGCCGAAATTATGAATGACAGAGCGGCCTTTTTCATCTATTTGAACCGTGCTGGCACAACCTTGAAGAAAAAAAACAATAACCACTAAAGACAACTTCCCCTTTGAAATAAAACGTCCAGTCAATAATTCTTTAAGACTCACCTCCATACTCCTGATGTTGGCTAATGCGTTTGTAATTTTAAACATCTGAATAGTGCGATCCAATTTTTTGGTATATTTCTATTTTCTTCTAACACATAACAGTTGAATGGACTGAAAAATTCCGTGTTTAAACACGGAATTCTTCCGCCTATCACGCGGCCTGCGTGGGGTTTTCTTCCCTTTCGTTTCTCACCAGCCGCACATTTATCCCAAAACTTCATTACGTTAGAGAAAACAAAGACCCCGCCGGTAATAGTACTCCTCCGTCGATACACGGCGAGATTCCGGATATCACAGCGCCCTGTCTTCCGCACTCTATACTGGATAAAAAAACACAATCACATAAGAGGTGCGCGCAATGGACGCCAAACGTCATAGCCCTCCCTTTCTCGACTGCGTACGGGACGCGATCCGGGTTCGCCACTATAGCTACCGAACCGAGCAGACCACCGTAGCGCAGGTTTCTGGAGGATTCCTTCGGCAAAATGCCTTCATCGCCACAAGAGTTATCTTACACATAGCGATCAGCGCCGCAACCCGTTCGGGTTATAGCGTATCGGCAGGAGAAGGAGCCCGTCTGAGCGTCCGTTCCAACCAGCTTCATGAGACGGCTGCTGAATGTCCGCTCCTGGTGTCAATGGCCAACAGAACTGACCCACTAT